>DATHAV010000325.1:0-5735 GCA_035296505.1 Pseudoxanthomonas sp. | reverse complement strand
CGAGGTTTCCGCGTCGGCCACCGCCAGCAGTGCCTCGAGCTTGCCGAGGCGGCGCTCGGTGCGCCAGTCCTTGGCCATCTCCACCGCGGCGCGCTGCAGCTGGCCGTGCTTCTCCAGCTTGGCCTCGAACAGTTCGAAAAGGGTGAACGCGTCGGCCGCGGCGCCGGCGAAGCCGGCCAGCACCTGGTTGTTGCGGCCGAGCCTGCGCACCTTGCGCGCGTTGCCCTTCATCACCGTATTGCCCAGGGTCACCTGGCCGTCGCCGGCGACGGCCACCCTGCCGTTGCGGCGCACCGACAGGATGGTGGTGGCGTGGAACACGGCGGGGTTCTGGCTGGGGTCCATGCGGCCTCCGGATGGCTTCAAAACAGGTGGGGACGCCGGCGAACGGTTCAAGCGCGTCTTCCGGAAGCCTGCTGGCGAGGGAGGAGAGCTAGCGCTTGCGCTTGGCCCGCGGGTGCGCCGCGTCGTAGACCTTGGCCAGGTGCTGGAAGTCCAGGTGCGTGTAGATCTGGGTGGTCGCGATGTCGGCGTGGCCCAGCAGCTCCTGCACGCCGCGCAGGTCTCCCGACGACTCCAGAATGTGGCTGGCGAAACTATGCCGCAGCATGTGCGGGTGCACGTGCTTGAACAGGCCCTGGCGCTGCGCCAGCAGCTTGAGGCGCATCTGCACCGCGCGCTGGGAGATGGCCGCGCCATTGCGGCCGGGAAACACCGGCGCTTCATCCGCGGCGCGCGATTGCCCGCGCCATTGCGCGAGCGCGGCGCGCGCATGCGAGCCCACCGGCACGATGCGCTGCTTGCCGCCCTTGCCCAGGACGGTGACCGTGCCCTCGGCCAGGTCCAGGTCGCGCCAGCACAGCGCGCACAGCTCGCTCAGCCGCAGGCCGGAGGAGTAGAACAGCTCCAGCAGCGCGCGGTCGCGCAGCCCCAGCGGCGCGTCGGTCGGCACTTCGACCAGGCGCGTCGCCTCGTCGGCGTCGAGCACCTGCGGCAGCTTGCGCGGCGACTTGGGCGCGCGCAGCGACGCCGCGGGGCTGGCGGCGATGCGCCCGTGGCGAAGCAGCCACTGGTAGAAGCTGCGGCAGGCCGAAAGCCGGCGCTGCAGGCTCTTGGGCGACAGGCCGCGGCGATGTTCGGCGGTCACGAAAGCGCGCAGCCGTTCGGTGCTCAGCCCGACCAGCGCATTGGCGGAGTCCCCGCCGGCCCACTGCTGCAGCGCTTGGAGATCGCGCCGGTAGGCGTCCAGCGTATGCGCCGACATGCGCCGTTCGACCTTCAGGTGCGACAGGAACGCCTCGACCTGCGGCGAGGTCGCATACGGTGCCGCGCCCCCACCTGGGGCCTCGATGCCGATGTCGTTCTCTACGGTCACGAATGCAGGCGGCGCATTGGGCGCCGCGCGCCGGATTCAGGCCGCATGCGCGCCTGTGCCTTCTCAGCCATCGAACCGCTGCAGCGCCACGCTCAGCGCCTCGCCCATCATGCGCAGGAACAGCGTGCCCATCCCCGGGTAGAAGCGGTGGCCATCGACGCTGCCCACCGCGACCAAGCCTCTGCCGGGCAACGGCAGCAGCGCGGACGCCTGCACGTCCTGCACCTGCGCGGCGTACAGCAAGGCGTTCTTTTCCGGCTGCAGGCGGCCGCAGATCGGCTCGCCGTCCTCAAGGCAGTCGCGGAACGGCGACAGGCGCGGGCTGTCCCGCGGCACGATCTGCAGCCAATCCACGTCCTCCAGCCCCGCAACGGGATGGAACAGCACCAGGCGCACCAGGTCGCCGGCGAAATCCTCCGACAGCGCGGCCACCATCGCGCGCAGCGTGTCGGCGGCGTTATCCTGCTTCATCAGCGCCAGCGTCAGCTGGTGCGTGCGCACCGCCAGGCGCTCGTTCTCCAGTGCGTTGGCCGACAGGTCGGCCAGGCGCTTGGACAGCTCGCGGTTCTTGTCGCGCAGCACTTCCAGCTGGTAGCTGGCGAGCGACGCGGTCGGACCCTCCTCGCGCGGCACCACCAGGGTCAAGGTCAGGTCGGGGAACTGCTTGAGGAAGGCCGGATGCCGGCGCAGCCAGGCGGCGACCTCGTGCGCGCCCAGGGTTTCCTGGATTCCGCTCATTGCCGCCATTCCCCTTCGAATACGAACGCCGCCGGTCCGGACATGATGACTTCGGCGGCGTCGTCGGGCCAGTCGATGCGCAGCTCGCCGCCCGGCAGCGACACGCCCAGCGTGCGGTCGACCTGCCCGCGCCGCATCAGCACCGCCGCGGCCGCGCAGGCGCCGCTGCCGCAGGCCAGGGTTTCGCCGACGCCGCGCTCGTACACGCGCAGGCGGATGCGATCGCGCGCCACCACCTGCGCGAACCCGACGTTGGCCGACTGCGGGAGCGCGGCGCTGGACTGCAGCGCGGCCCCCAGGGCCGCCACCGGCGCGTGGGCGACGTCGTCCACCTCGATCACCGCGTGCGGGTTGCCCATCGACACCGCGCCGAAGGAAACGGCGCCTTGCTCCAGGTCGAGCCGGTAGCGCGGCCGCGCCGCCTCGAATCCCCGCAGCGGTATGCGCGCCGGCTCGAACACCGGCACGCCCATGGCGACCGCGTAGCGACCGTCGTCCAGGCGCTGCACCTCGTGCGTGGCCAGCGGGCTGTCGAGGCGGAAGCGCGGCCCCCGCGCCGCGCCAGCGCGCACCAGCCAGGCGGCCACGCAGCGCGCGCCGTTGCCGCACTGCTGCGAAGGCGAGCCATCGCCGTTCCAGATGCGGTACGCGGCCACCGCATCGCCGCTGCGCGGCGGCTCGACGGTCAGGATCTGGTCGCAGCCGACGCCGCGATGGCGGTCGGCCAAGCGCGCGGCCAGCGCCGCATCGGGCGCAGGCGCGCCGTCGCGCAGGTCGAGCACCACGAAGTCGTTCCCGGCACCATGCATCTTGCTGAAACGCAGCGCCGCCGGCGCGGCGGGCGTACGTTCAGCCATCGGATCCGGGAGTCGCGGGCCGGCGGGCGGCCGGCGGTTGCGACTGGGCCGCACCGGCGGCCGGATTTGCGGGGTCGGTGGCGGCGTCCTCGGCGTCGGCAGGTTCGTCGGCAGGCGCTTCGACCGGCGCCGTTTTCTCGGGCATGAACAACGGACCCTTGGCGCCGCAGCCGGCCAGCGCCAGCGCCAGCGACAGGGTGATCAGAACGGTACGGACGGTGATTTTCATGCGCCGAGTATAGCCATCCGCGCCTGTGCGGAGCCACTTGGGTTCAGCCGCAAGGCCGGGGCGCACCGGGAGCGCACGCTAATTAAAGAGCGGTCGATGCGCTGGTCGAAACCAGCGGGCTAATCCGCCGCCAACTGGTGATCGGTTGCGAACGCCGCCCATCGACGCGCGGCGGGACGCACCCGCCGCTGGCTCGAGCCAAATCGATCAACGCCCTTGCGCCTGCACCACGCCCAGCTGGTCCAGCACAAAGGCGTAGTACTCGGCCGCTTCGCGGTGGCGGCGGAAGCGCCCCGACTTGCCGCCGTGGCCGGCGTCCATGTTGGTGCGGAACACGACCGGGTGCTTGCCGGTGTTCACGTCGCGCAGCCGCGCCACGTACTTGGCCGGCTCCCAGTACTGGACCTGCGAATCCCACAGCCCGGTGCCCACGAAGGTCGCCGGGTACGCCTGCTCGCGCAGGTTGTCGTAGGGCGAATAGCCGAGCATGTAGTCGTAGTACTGCTTCTGCTCCGGGTTGCCCCATTCGTCGTACTCGTTGGTGGTCAGCGGGATGGTCGGGTCGAGCATGGTGGTGACCACGTCCACGAACGGCACCTGCGACACGACCACGCGGTACTTCTCCGGCGCCATGTTGGCGATCGCGCCCATCAGCAGGCCGCCGGCGCTGCCGCCCATCGCCGCCACGCGGTCGGGCGCGGCGTAGCCCTGCTTCACCAGCGCCTCGGTGACGTCGATGAAGTCGGTGAAGGTTTTCTTCTTGTTCAGCAGCTTGCCGTTGTCGTACCAGTCGCGGCCCATCTCCTGGCCGCCGCGGATATGGGCGATGGCGTAGACCATGCCGCGATCGAGCAGGCTCACGACGGTGGAGTTGAAGCCGGGATCCATCGACAGCCCATAGCTGCCGTAGGCGTACTGCAGCAGCGCCGCGGTACCGTCCTTCTTGAAGCCGTTGCGGTACACCAGCGACACCGGGATGCGGGTGCCGTCGCGCGCGGACACCCACAGCCGCTCGGTGGTGTAGAGCGACGGGTCGTAGCCGATCACCGGCTGCTGCTTGAGCGTGCGGCGCTCCCCGGTCTCCACGTTGAGCTCGAAGGTGGTGGCCGGCGTGGTCATGGAGGTGTAGCTGTAGCGCAGCCACGGCGTGCCGGGTTCGGGGTTCACGTCGATGCCCATCGAATACGCCGGCTCGTCGGCCTTGACGTACTCTTCTTGCGAGTCCTTCGCAACAGCCCGCACGTCCATGTGCGGACTCTTCAATGCGCCGTCTTTGCGCAGCAGGCGCAGGCGCTCCAGGCCCTCGGAGCGCTCGCTGATGGCGGTGAAGCCGTCGAACAGCTCGAAGCCTTCGATGTACACGGCGTCGCTGTGCGCCACCCAGTCCTTCCACTGCGCGCGCGAGGTGGCGTCGGTGGGCGCGGTGACGATACGGAAGTTCTTGGCGTTCCAGTTGGTGCGGATCACCCAGCGGCCGTCGAGGTGGTCGGCGCTGTACTCGACGTCGCGCTCGCGCGGCGCCAGCACCGTGAACCGGCTCGGATCGGCGGCCGGGGCGCAGCGTATCTCCGAGGACACCGTGCTTTCGACGCCGATGCAGATGAACTTGTCGTCGCGGGTGCGGCCGATGCCCATGTAGAAGCTGTCGTCCTTCTCCTCGTACAGCAGCCTGTCGGCCGAGGCCGGCGTGCCCAGCGCGTGCGCCTTGACCCGCACCGTGAGCAGGGTTTCCGGATCGTTCTCCACGTACAGCAGGGTCCTGTTGTCGTCGGCCCAGACCACGTTGCCCGAGGTGCCCGGGATCGCGTCGGAATAGATTTCCCCGGTCTCCAGGTTCTTGAAGCGGATCACGTACTGGCGGCGGCCGACCTCGTCGTCGGCCCAGGCCAGGATCCGGTTGTCCTGGCTGACCTCGGTGCTCCCGACGTTGAAATAGCCCTTACCCTCGGCCATCGCGTTGACGTCCAGCAGGATCTCCTCGGGCGCGTCCATGCTGCCCTTGCGGCGCGCGTGGATCGGGTAGTCCTTGCCGGTCTCGAAGCGGGTGTAGTACCAGTAGCCGCGCTCGCGGTACGGCACGCTGGCGTCGTCCTGCTTGATGCGGCCGACGATCTCGCCGTACAGCGTCTCCTGCAGCGCCTTGGTCGGCGCCAGCACCGCGTCGGCGTAGGCGTTCTCGGCGTTGAGGTAGGCGAGCATCGCCTTGTCCTCGCGCTTGTCGTCGCGCAGCCAGTAGTACGGGTCGTTGCGCACTGCGCCGAACGGCGCCTTCACTTCGTGCGGGCGCTGCTCGGCGTCGGGCGGCGTGGCGGTTGCGGCGGTGACGGACGTGGGGGGAAGCATCATCAGCAGGCTGGCGGCGATCAGGGAGGAAGGTTTCATGCATAGGTCCGGTGGATGGTGACGCGGCGGGACTTCGGGTTCGTTGAAGCGGTTCCCTGCGACGGCGCCGGGAACCGTGGTGCTCAGTCTCCGGCCGTCGTCCGGTTCGAACCTGACAGCTGCCGCCACAGGAAGGTGTAGGCCATCGCGCTCA
>DATHAV010000324.1:0-3546 GCA_035296505.1 Pseudoxanthomonas sp. | reverse complement strand
CCGCGTCCGCGGCAGCGAAGACGACACGCTCGACGCCAAAGATCTGCGCATTTACAGGCGCTGGCCTTTGCGCCCGCTCCATGGCGCCGCTGGCCTCCTCTGCGCGGCGCTGCCCCTCAAGATCCCCGTCGCGCTGCCGCTAAGGCCATTGGACGCAGCCTGCGCCCGTCGATCGATCCGAAGGCAAAGAGCACGATGTGATGCGACCACAGCCTCTCGACCGCACGCCCCGTCACGGGGGTCACTCGCTGCGTTCGGCATTCTTGCGTTCGCTGCTGCTGGTGGCGCTGATTCCGGTGGTGGCGGTGTGGCTTGCGCTGCTGGCCCGGGAGCACCGCAACGCGAAGGAAAACTTTGTCGAACAGGTGTCCCTCGCTACCCGCCTGAGCGCCAACTCGCTCAACGAATACCTAGCCTCGCATTTGGCCGGCGTGACCCTGTTGGCCGAGATGAGCACGATGGACCGCGATTGGCATGCCTGCCCGCTAGTCTTCGCTGCCGGCGCTCCCTTTCCCGGCCGATGAGAAATCGCCGGCAACGAACAGGCTCAGGGCGTCCGGGCGGATGTGCTTGCGGATCGCGGCGTTGACCTCGTCCAGGGTCAGCGCCGCGTAATGCGCATCGAGTTCGGCGGTGAATGCCATGGTGCGGCCGAAGTAGAGCTGGTCGGCGAGCATGCCGGCGACGGTGGCGTCGCTCGCTCGGGCCTGTTGGCGCTGCGTCAGCAGGCCGGACTTGGCGTCGGCCAGTTCCTCGGCGGTGAGGCCGTCGTCGACCAGCCGCCGCAGTTCCTCGCGGATCGCCGTTTCCACCCGCGCCATGTTGGCCGGCGCGGCGATCGCCTGCAGGCCGAGGCTGCCGGCGTCGTCGGTGCCTTGCCGGCTGTCGTCGGCGCGCACGCCGCTGGACACGCCGTAGCTCAGCCCCTCCTTCTGCCGGATGCGGTCGCCCAGGCGCGACTTCAGCGCGCCGCCGCCGAACACGTGGTTGACCACCATCATCGCCGGGTACTCCGGATCGGTGACCTTCAGCGCCAGGTTGCTGCGGCCCAGCAGCACTGCGTTCGGCTTGTCGGGCGTTTCCAGCAGCGCGCGCCGTGCGGCGACCTCGGTGTAGCGGGTGTGGATGGGCGCGTACGGCCGCGGCGACTTCCACCCGGCGAACAGCGCCTGCAGCTGCTGCTTCATCTGGGCCGGGTCGAAGTCGCCGACCACCGCGATCTCGCCCTCGGCGGTGCCGTAGAAGTCGCGGTGGAACGCGCGCAGATCCTCGAGCTTCAGCGCCCGCACGCTGGCCAGCGCCTCGTCCAGGGTCTTGGCGTAGCGGGTGGCCTTCCGGCCAGGGATCGAAATGCAGCGCCAGCGCCTGCCCGGCGACGCTGCCGGGCTCGCGGCGCGACGCCTCCAGCCCGGTGATGGCCTGTACCCGCAGCTGTTCGAACTCGCTTTCGGGGAAAGACGGGTAGCGCAGGATCTCGGCCGCGAGCGCCAGCGCTTCGGGCAGCTGCTCGCGCCGGCTCTGCAGCGCGATTGTCGCCGACTGCAGGCCGCCGCCGACGCTGGCCCGGGTTCTCAGCGCTTCGAGGCGCTGGTCGATCTGCTCGCGCGTCAGCTGCCGGCTGCCGCGCATCAGCATGCTGCCGGTCAGGCCGGCCGCCTGATTGGGCGCCGCGGTCAGGCTTTCGACGTCGCCGAAACGGAACCGCGCGTCCACCACCACGGTTTCGCCACGGGTCTTCTTCGGCAGCAGCGAGACCTTGAGCGAATCGCCAAGGGTGAAGGTCTCGGTGCGCGCCTGCAGGTTCTGCGGCGAAGGGTCGAAGTTCTCGCCCGCGCTCACCGCCGCGCGGCCGGTATAGCCCTGCACCAGCGCGGCGACATCGGGCGCGGCCGGTACCTGCACGCGGTCGGGAGTGTCGGTGGGGACGAAGCGGCCCAGGGTGCGGTTGCTGGACTTCAGGTACTGCGCCGCCACCCGGTCGATGTCCTCGGCGGTGACCTTCTCGACCGCGTCGCGGGTGAGGAACAGCAGGCGCCAGTCGCCGGCGGCGATGAACTCCGACAGCCCCATGCCGACCGCATTGACGTCGGTGAAATACAGGTCGTAGGCGTTGCCGATGCGCCGCTTGGCTTCGTCCACCTCCCGTGCGGTAACCGGGCGCTGCGCCAGCCGCTCGACCTGCGCGATCAGCTCGGCTTCGGCCTTGCCCGCGTCGCCGTCCTTGGGCACCACCGCGACCACGCTCAGCAGTCCCGGGTTGCGCAGCGATTCGACGCTGGCGCCGGCGGCGGCGGCTAGCTGGGTCTCCACCAGCGCCTTGTGCAGGCGCCCGCCGGGCGTGTGGCCCAGCAGGTTGGCGAGCACGCCCAGCGCGGCGCTGTCCGGATGCGCGGCGGCGGGGATGTGGTAAGCCGCGGCCACCAGGCGCAGGTCGCCGGCGCGACGCACCGTGACCTCGCGCTCGCCGTCCTGCGGCGGCTCGGCCGTGTAGAAGCGCGGCAGCGTGCGGGTCGGCTTCTTCAGCGTGCCGAAATGCGCGGCCACGCGCGCCAGCGTCCGCGCCGGATCGATGCGGCCGGCGATGATCAGCGTCGCGTTGTCCGGCTGGTACCAGGTGCGGTAGAAGGCCCGCAGCCGGTCGATCGGCACGCCTTCGACGTCCGAGCGCGCGCCGATGGTGGTGTTGCCGTAGTTGTGCCACAGGAACGCGGTCGAACGGATGCGCTGGAACAGCACGCCGCCCGGGTTGTTCTCGCCGCTTTCCATTTCGTTGCGGACCACGGTCATCTCGCTGTCCAGGTCCTTCTGCGCGATGTTGGAATTGACCATGCGATCGGCTTCCATACCCAGCACCCAGTCCAAGGCGGCGGCGTCGGCCGGAAACGAAGCGAAGTAATTGGTGCGGTCCAGCGAGGTGGTGGCATTGAAGCCGACGCCGCGCTTCTTCATCTCGCCGCTGATGTCCGGGTGCCTGGGCGTGCCCTTGAACACCAGATGCTCGAGCAGGTGGGCCATGCCGGTCTCGCCGTAGTTTTCCTGCGCCGAGCCCACGCCGTAGGTGAGGTTGACCGTGACCGTCGGCTTGCTGGCGTCGGGAAACAGCAATACCCGCAGGCCATTGGCCAGCGTGTACTCGCTGATCGACTCGATGCTGGGTCCCGCGCCGACGCTCGGCGGCAGCGCGATATCGGCGGGCGTCGCCTGCGACCGCGCCGGCGGCGGACTTCCTGCCTGCGGTTGCGCGCGCTGTGCCCAGGCGGCCGGAACGGCCAGGCACAGGAAGAGGGCGAGGCCGGATGCGAGAATACGCGGATGCGCGTGCATTGAAGCTCCTTGAGTTCGCGTCGCCGTCGGCGTCCATCGCGTCGGTGCGCGCACCTAGTGTCGCATCCGATCCTCCCCATCGCCACGGAACACCGTATCGACGCCGCCCCCGCACTGCAGACGCTGTACGCCGACGCGCACCTGGCCATCGTCGACAAGCCCGCCGGGCTGATGGTCCACGACAGTGCGCTGGCGCGCGGCGAGACCGACTTCGCCGCCGAC
>DATHAV010000323.1:0-3864 GCA_035296505.1 Pseudoxanthomonas sp. | reverse complement strand
CACCATGGTGATGGCGAAACCCTGCAGCGGGCCGGTGCCGAAGGCGTACAGCGCCACGCCGGCGACGATGCCGGTGATATTGGTGTCAAGGATGGTGCCCGAGGCCTTGTCGTAGCCTTCGACAATCGCGTTCTTGGGCGGCATGCCGGCGCGCAGCTCCTCGCGGATGCGCTCGTTGATCAGCACGTTGGCGTCCACCGACAGGCCGATCGACAGCGCCAGCCCGGCGAAGCCCGGCAGGGTCATGGTCGCGCCGAACAGCGACAGCACCGCGGCCACGATCACCAGGTTCAGCAGCAGCGCGATGCTGGTGATGACGCCGAACATGCGGTAGTAGACCAGGAAGAACAGCAGGGTGAACAGGAACGCGAAGGTCACCGCGGCCACGCCGCGGGCCACGTTCTCCTTGCCCAGGCTGGGACCGACCACGCGCTCCTCGATGAAGTCCATCGGCGCGGCCAGCGAGCCAGCGCGCAGCAGGCGGGCCAGGTTCTCGGCTTCGTTCTTCTCCAGGCCGGTGGTCTGGAAATTCTTGCCGAACACCCCGGCGATGCGCGTCGGCGACAGCGCTTCCTCGCTGACCTTGACCGTGCGCACTTCCTTGCCGTCGACCACGGCGACCTGGGGGATGCGCTCGATGTACACCACCGACATCAGCTTATCGACGTTGGCGCTGGTGAAATCCAGCATGCGCTGGCCGGCGGCATTGTTGAGGGTGACGTCCACCGCCGGCAGGCCGTTCTGGTCCACGCCGGTGCGGGCCATGACCATCTCGTCGCCCGAAGCCAGCACGCGCTTGCTCAGCAGCACCGGGATCGGCTTGCCGTCGGGTCCCACGTCGCGCTGGTAGTACACGCGCGCCGCCGGCGGCACGCTGCCACTGGCCACCGCGTCGTAGGCGTTGCCGTCCACCACCGCGCGGAACTCCAGCGTGGCGGTGGCGCCGATCAGGCGCTTGGCGGCGGCGGTGTCCTGCACGCCGGGCAGCTGGACCACCACGCGGTCGTCGCCCTGGCGCTGGATTACCGGCTCGGCCACGCCGATCTCGTTGACGCGGTTGCGCAGGGTGGTGATGTTCTGCTCGATCGCATCGCCGGAGATCTGCTCCAGCTCGCTGGGCGGCAGGCTGACGATGATCCGCGCGCCCTCGGTCTGGAAGGCGAACGTTGCCGCCGCGCCGGCGGTGGCGTTATTGGCCATGCCGGCCAGGGCGACGCGCGCCTTCTCGGCATCGGCCGCGTCGGCCAGGGTGACGGCGATGGTGTTGCCGGCGCGGCGCTCCACCGACTGGTAGCGCACGCGCTTGTCGCGCAGGGTCGCGCGCATGTCTTCGGTATAGGCGTCGATGCGCTTGTCCAGCGCCGCCTTCTGGTCCACCTGCAGGACGAAATGCACGCCGCCCTGCAGATCCAGGCCGCGGACGATGGGCCGGCCGCCGTAGCCGGTGATCCAGTCCGGAACCGTGGAGGCGAGGTTCAGCGCCACCGTGTAGGCATCGCCGAGCTCGGTGCGCAGGGTGTCGTTGGCCCGGGTCTGGGCGTCCAGGTCGGGCAGCCGCACCAGCAGGCTGCCTTCGCCGAGGTCGATCGACTTCACCGCCACGCCGGCCTGCTTGAGCGAAGCCTGTACCCGGGTTTCCAGTGCCGCGTCGACGCTGGCGCCGCGATTGGCGGTGATCTGCACCGACGGGTCCTGCGGATAGACGTTGGGCAACGCGTACATCACGCTCAGCACCACGACCAGCAGGATTAGGGCGTATTTCCAGCGAGGGAATTCAAGCATTGCGGGGTCCTGCGCCGCCTGCCCCTGGCAGGTCCGCGCTCAGCGTTGGTGTGAAATCAAGAGAAGCGTCTGCGCGGCGGCATGCCGCGCAGGATCAGGCGGATCCGGATCAGGCGGACTTGAGCGTGCCCTTGGGCAGCACGTTGCCGATGGCCGCCTTCTGCACGCGCACGCGCACGTTGTCGGCCACCTCGACGGTGACGAAGTTGTCGCCGATCTCGGTCACGGTGCCGGCGATGCCGCCGCTGGTGATGACCTCGTCGCCGCGCGCCAGCTTGTCGAGCATCCCCCGGTGCTCCTTGGCGCGCTTCATCTGCGGGCGGATCATCAGGAAGTACATCACCGCGATCAGCACGATCGGGAACACCAGCATGCCAAAACCGCCGCCGGCCGGCGCCGGGGCCGCCTGCGCGTACGCGGAAGGGATCAGGAAGTCGAGCAGGTTCATGGGGTTGTCCGTGAAAGGGGTGAAACAGCCGTGAATTATGCCACGGGCGCGCGGGCGGATGCCTGGAAGGGGTAATGACGGCGCGGCTTCCGGGATCTGGAGGTGGAGACCGCACGTCAAACCAAGGTTCCTGCTTGCCTTTTTCCATTGAGAGACTTGCCCGGCAGGGGCGGATGAGGGAGCAAGTAATGATGCGCTCGGGTTTCAAATGAGCCGATGATCCACTCCCCTCCGCCCTTCGGGCATCTTCTCCCGGGGGAGAAGGAACTGCCTCACTCTCTGGCCGAATAGAACTCCCTTCGGAAGGCCTCGAACCTGCCCTGCCCGATCGCCTCGCGCATGCCCGCCATCAGCGTCTGGTAGTACCAGAGGTTGTGCAGGGTGCCCAGCATCGGGCCCAGCATCTCGTTGCAGCGGTCCAGGTGCCGCAGGTAGGCCCGGGTGAAGCCGTTGCGGCAGGCATAGCAGCCGCAGCCGGGCTCGATCGGATCCATGTCCCGTTCGTGGCGCGCGTTGCGGATGCGCACCGTGCCGGTCGAGGTGAAGTAGTGCCCGTTGCGCGCGTTGCGGGTGGGCATCACGCAGTCGAACATGTCGACCCCGCGCGCCACCGCCTCGACCAGGTCCTCCGGCCGTCCCACTCCCATCAGGTAGCGCGGCCGGTCGGCCGGCAGCCGCGGATGCAGGTGTTCGAGCATGGCGTTGCGTTCGTGCTCGGGCTCGCCCACCGCCAGACCGCCGATGGCGTAGCCGTCGAAGCCGATCTGCTGCAGCCCGTCGCACGAGCGCGTGCGCAGGTCCGGATGCACGCCGCCCTGGACGATCCCGAACAGCGCCGCGTCGTTGCCCTCGTGCGCATCGCGGCTGCGTCGGGCCCAGCGCAGGCTCAGCTCCATCGACGCGCGCGCCACCTCCTCGGTCGCCGGGTATGGTGTGCACTCGTCGAAGATCATGACGATGTCCGAGTCCAGCACCTTCTGGATGCGCATGCTTTCCTCGGGGCCCAGGAACACCTTGCCGCCGTCGACCGGCGAGCTGAAGGTGACGCCCTGTTCGGTGATCTTGCGGCGATGGGCCAGCGAGAACACCTGGAACCCGCCCGAGTCGGTGAGGATGGGCTTGTCCCAGCGCGCGAAGCCGTGCAGCCCGCCGTGGCGTCCGATGACCTCCAGCCCGGGGCGCAGGTACAGGTGGAAGGTGTTGCCGAGAATGATCTCGGCCCCGAGATCGGCGACGTGTTCGGGCAGCATGCCCTTGACCGAACCGTAGGTGCCGACCGGCATGAACGCCGGCGTTTCCACCGAGCCGCGCGGGAACGCCAGGCGCCCGCGGCGGGCGTCGCCGTCGGTGCGATGCAGCTGGAAGGACATGCGGCTCAAGGCGTTTCCTCGGGACAAGCGGCGGGCGGTTCGCCATCGGTGGCGCGTGGCGACGCGTTCGTCTCCACGGCTCCATCGGGGTTTGTCTCGCGCGGAAACAGCAGCATGGCGTCGCCGTAGCTGAAGAACCGGTATTCGCGTTCGATCGCATGGCGGTACGCGTCGAACACCCGCTGCCTGCCCGCGAACGCCGAGACCATCATCAGCAGGGTGCTCTCGGGCAGGTGGAAGTTGGTCAGCAGCGCGTCCACGCTG
>DATHAV010000322.1:0-5310 GCA_035296505.1 Pseudoxanthomonas sp. | reverse complement strand
AGCCGCCGCGCCTGTTGGTCGAGGGCAGCGTCGCTATCATTCTTCGATGAAATGCAGGTTGATAGCGATCGGCGAACGCGCGCCGGGCTGGGTCGCGCAGGGATTCGCCGAGTACCGGAAGCGGCTCTCGCACTGGCTGCCGCTGGAACTCGTGGAGATCGAGCCAGGAGTGCGCGGCAAGGGCCGCGATCCGCAGCGGGCGATCGAAGAGGAAGGCCGGCGGGTACTGGCGGCGGTGCCGAAGGGCGCGCTGGTGGTGGCGCTGGAGGTGGCCGGCAGGTCGTATTCCTCCGAACAGCTGTCCCAGCGGCTGGAGCACTGGCGCGGGCAAGGCCGCGACCTCGCGTTCCTCATCGGCGGTCCCGAAGGCCATGCGCCGGAGGTGCTTGCCGCCGCGCACGAGACCTGGACGCTGCGTCCGTTGACCCTGCCGCACATGCTGGCGCGGCTGCTGGTCGCCGAACAGCTGTACCGCGCCGCGGCGATGCTCGCCAACCATCCCTACCACCGCGGCGGCTAGCGGCGACGGGCGCCTGGCAGGCACCAGGCGCCTGTCTTCGAACCATTCACTGCATGGTGAAGGCGATCGGCACCACGCCGTAGGCCTGCACCGCGCGTCCCTCGCGCATCGCCGGCTGGAAGCGCCAGCGCTTGAGCACCTGCTCGGCGGCGGCGCGGTCGAGGGAGCGGTTGCCGCTGCTCTTGTGCAGCGTGACCTCGAGCGGGGTGCCGTCGGTGTCGACCAGCACCATCAGCAGCACCGTCCCCTGCGCGCCGATCTTCGCGGCGTCGCGCGGGTAATCGGGCGCCGGCGCCGTGGCGTAGGCCAACTGGGCGCCGGTCATGGGCCTGGTGCCGGACCCGATGTCGATGCCCTCCGTCGTTCCGGTCTCGATCGCTGGCGCAAGAGTCTCCGCAGGCAGCGTGCCCTGGTCGACGGTCACCGGGTTCTGGGCGACCGGCGTGCGTGGCACGGTCTGCGGCGTGGCCGTCTCGGACCTGCGCTGCTGGGGCTTCTCCACCGGCTCCGGCGGCAGCGGAGGCGGTTGGATTTGGACCGGTATCTGCCAGCTTACCGGCGGGGGCTCGGCCGGAACGATGTTCAAGGGCGTGTTCGCCAGCGGCAGCAGCAACAGCAGGAAGGCGAGGACGTGAACCGCGATGGCGGCGGCGATGGCCAGGATGCGGGCCGGTTCGGGACGGGGTTGCGCGTGCACTTGCAGGGTACGGACCATGATCCACCTCCATAAGCGGGTATGCGAGAGGAACAACGCACGGCCGGGGTGGATGGGGTTGCGCCATCCCGTGCCGCGACCCGACCATGCGCCGTCCGCCGCCGGCTTGCAACCGCACTTCGACCAATGGACCTGCGCAGGCCACGGACGCGGCGTCGGTGCGCAAAAAGCGGCGCCCGCAGGCGCCGCCCGTTCGTGCCGCATAGGGCGGTCCATGCCGAACTCCGGTAGCTGAAACACCTCGACAAGGGCAACACCAATAAGCGCGAGTGCAGCCCGGACACACAGCCAGCCGGCTTGTCCCGTATCGAAGTCGTGCCGATGCTCACCGTGGGCACTGCATCCGCGGCATCGGCTCAGCGCCCGAGTTCGAACACCACGTCCAGGTTCACCGTGAGCGTGGTCGTGCCGGGGGAGACCGGCGTGGAGGCGGCCTGGTCCATCGCCTTGCCCATGGCCATCATCGGCATCGGACGGAAGCCGCCGCCGCCCTCGGAGATGCTGACGATGCGGCGCACGCGCAGGCCCAGCGCCGTGGCGTAGGTGTCGGCGCGCGCCTGCGCCTTCTTCAGCGCGGCCAGACGCGCTTGGTCGAACACGGGCTCGGGCTTGTCGATCTCGAAGCTGGGGCCGTTGATCTGGTTGCTGCCCTGCGCCGCCAGCGCGTCCAGCACCTGGCCGAGCCTGGCGATATCGCGCACCTTGAGGCTGACCGTGTTGCTGGCCTGGTAGCCGGTGATCTTCGGTGCCTCGTTCTCCGCATAGCGGTATTGCGGGTTGAGGTTGACGCCGCTGGTCTGCACGTCCCTTTCGGCGATGCCCGCGGCCTTGATGGCGGCCAGGACCTTGACCATCTGCTCGGCGTTCTGGCGCATGGCGGTATTGCCGTCGGACGCCTGGGTCACCACGCCGGCCGACAGCGTGGCCACGTCCGGCACGCTCGAAGCTTCGGCACTGGCGGCCACCGACAGCAGGGTGCCGTCGCTGGGCACCGCATAACCGGGGGCGTTCTGGGCGTGGGCGCTCATGGCGGTGGCTCCGAGGGCGAACGAAAGGGCGAGCAGCAGGATACGTAGGGCGGGGCGGTGGCGCATGGAATGTCCTTGGATGTGGTGAGTGAGGCGGAAGAAAGGGTGTTGCGGTGAGCATGAACGCGTAGTGACCCCGCGCGGGGCTGGCTGGACTCCACGCGCGTGCGCCGCCATTCAGTCAGGCGCCGCGGGGTATCCTTTTCCGTCCATGCTCTACCTCGCCTCCCAGTCGCCCCGACGCGCCGAGCTGTTGACCCGTCTCGGGGTCGACTATGCGGTGCTGCCGATCGACGTTGCGGAGCGGCGCCACCGGGGCGAGGCGGCGCGGGACTATGTGCGCCGCGTGGCGTGGGAGAAGGCCGAGGCCGGCCTGCAGCAGGTCCGCCACTTTCCGGGTGCGGTGGTGCTGGGCGCCGACACCGAAGTGCTGGTGGACGATGAGACGTTGGGCAAGCCGGCCGACGCGGACGATGCGATGGCCATGCTGCGGCAGCTGTCCGGACGAACGCATCAGGTCATCAGCGCGGTATCGCTGGTCGGCATCGAACGCTGCGCCGGAGCCATGTCGGTGTCGACGGTGACGTTCGCCGAGTTGCACGAACGCGACATCGCGGCCTACGTCGCCGGCGGCGACTGCATGGGCAAGGCCGGCGCCTACGCCATCCAGGGGCGCGCCGAAGCGTTCGTCAGCCGCCTCGAAGGCAGCTACTCCGGGGTGGTCGGCCTGCCGCTGCACGAAACCGCGCGCTTGCTGGCGCTGTTCGCGCTGGGCCCGCTGTATCACGGGGAAGGCAAGGGAGGCAATCGGTGAAGCCGGCTTCGGCACGGGTCATACCGATGAACGCGAACAAGGTCTTCTGGATCGAAAATCTTGTGCCTATCCATCTTGTGCGTATCCACCGATGCAGGTCCGTGCCGAACGACTCTTCCCATCGTCGCGCATGCGCGCCAGCGCCAGCCCGCGCGGACCTGCGATGAGCGAGGAGATCCTGGTCAACGTCACTCCACGCGAAACCCGCGTGGCCGTGGTCGAGAACGGCATGCTGCAGGAGCTGCACATCGAACGCGGCTGGCGCCGCGGCGTGGTCGGCAATCTGTACAAGGGCAAGGTCCAGCGGGTGATGCCGGGCATGCAGGCGGCGTTCGTGGACGTCGGGCTGGATCGCGCCGCGTTCCTGCACGCCAACGACGTGGTGCGGCCGGCGCCGGTGGCCAATGGCGAGGAGGTCGACCTGCCGCTGCCGCCGGCCGGTTCGGTGCCGATCACGGAGCTGCTGCGCGACGGCCAGGAGGTCGTGGTGCAGGTGGTCAAGGACCCCATCGGCGGCAAGGGCGCGCGCCTGACCACCCAGATCAGCATCCCCTCGCGCTACATGGTGCTGCTGCCGCAGTCGCGCGTGATCGGCGTGTCGGCGCGCATCGAGGACGAGGCCGAACGCCTGCGCCTGAAGACCCTGGTCGGCGAGCTGGCCGCTAGTCACGGCGGCCACGGCTACATCGTGCGCACCAACGCCGAAGGCCAGCCGGCCGAGGCGCTGGCCGAGGACATCGCCTACCTGTCGCGGGTGTGGACCCTGGTGGAGCAGCGCGGCCGCGACTCGGCGGTCGGCGCCTGCATCTACGAGGACCTGACCCTGCCGCTGCGCGCGGTCCGCGACCTGATGCGCCGCGACGTGGAGAAGGTGAAGGTGGACTCGCGCGAGACCTGCGACCGCCTGCAGGCGTTCGCCGCCAAGTACATGCCGGTGCTGGCCGAGCGCATCGAACACTACGCCGGCGCGCGCCCGATCTTCGACCTGTACGGGGTCGAGGACGAGATCGGCCGGGCGCTGGAGCGCCAGGTGCCGCTCAAGTCCGGCGGCTATCTGGTGATCGACCAGACCGAGGCGATGACCACCATCGACGTCAACACCGGCTCGTTCCTGGGCCAGCGCAACCTGGAGGAGACGGTCTACCGCACCAACCTGGAGGCGGCGCAGTCGGTCGCGCGCCAGCTGCGCCTGCGCAATCTGGGCGGCATCATCATCATCGACTTCATCGACATGAGCGACCCCGAGCACCGCCGCCAGGTGCTGCGAACATTGGAAAAGGCCCTGGCGCGCGACCACGCCAAGACCACCGTGTACGAATTCTCGCCGCTGGGCCTGGTCGAAATGACCCGCAAGCGCACGATCGAGAGCCTCGAGCGTCAGCTGTCCGAATCCTGCCACCACTGCGGCGGGCGCGGCACGGTCAAGACCGCCGAGACCGTCACCTACGAAATCTTCCGCGAGATCACCCGGGCGGTGCGCCAGTTCGATGCCGCGCGCCTGCTGGTGATCGCATCTTCGAAGGTGGTGGCGCGGATCACCGACGAGGAATCGACGGCGGTGGCGGAGCTGGAGGAGTTCCTGGGCAAGTCGATCCGCTTCCAGGCCGATGAGCAGTACCTGCAGGAGCAGTTCGATGTGGTCCTGCTTTGAGTCCGGCGCCTGCGAGCCGGCGGTAGACCGCTACCCGCCCGCCGTTGTCCTGTTCGCTGCCCGGGCCGTTGCCGGCCCGGCCCATGGTGTCCTGCACCTGGCCCGCGGCATTTAGTCGAATGGTCACGCCGCTGCGCCGACGCCTGCGTCTGGCCCGTCGAGGGGCCTGGTACGCCATCGCCCTCGTGCTGGTAAGCACGGCGGTGGTGCTGGGGGTGGTCAGCCAGGTGCTGCCGCTGGCCGAGCGCCATCCGGAAAAGATCGCGGCGTGGCTCAGCGAGCGCGCGGGCCGGCCGGTGGCGTTCGACCGTGTACAGACGCGGTGGACGCGGCGCGGGCCCCTGCTGCGCCTGGACGGGCTGCGCCTGGGCCGAGGTGCCGACGCCGTGGGCGTGGGCGAGGCGGAGGTGCTGGTGTCGATGTACGCCGGCCTGTTGCCCGGGCGCTCGTTCACCGAGCTGCGACTGCGCAATCTCTCGCTGACGCTCGAGCGCGCCGACGATGGACGCTGGTCGGTGCGCGGGCTGCCGGGACAGAACCCGGGGGGCGATCCGCTCAGGCATGTCGAGGGCCTGGGCGAAC
>DATHAV010000321.1:0-3174 GCA_035296505.1 Pseudoxanthomonas sp. | reverse complement strand
GAACCGGGTTCAAAGCCGGGATATCTCGCCACGACCTCAAATCGCACCGGCAATGCGAAAGCCGCCGGAAATCCGTCGGCTTTTTATATGGCCACCCGTCCAGTGCTCAAGGAATTATGCGCTCTGCGGCGCCCGAGCCCCCCGTCCAGTAGTAGCGGCCGCTGCCTGGATCGAATATCCGGTTTGGCGCTATTCGGATCACGCCCGGCAGCGGCTGGCCCGCGGCGTCTAGCAATGGCAGCGCTTCGGGCGCAATCCTCGTTTGCGCAGCCACATCGCCCGGCGCCTGCAGCTTCAGGACCGGCTCCTGCGCCAGCCCCGTGGCTCGAATGGGCACCGAATCGGCGAGTCGCTGCGCCAGATCCGCATTGACCGAGGGTGCGACAGGTAGCCGGCTTACGACCGGACCAATACAGGGTGGCGCCACGGCAGAGAGCGGCGGCGGCGTTTGCGCCAGTTGCGCATCCGCCGTCAGTGCGGTGGCAAGCAGGCCGAAGATGAGCAGTGGAGCGATCGGCCGCATGAGAGTCACCGGTGGAAAAACGAGAGAGGGAAAATTAGGCTTCCGCCGATTCACCGCCGATGAAGAGTTTGGGCGCCTGTTCAGCCGCGAGTGCATCATTGGCACTTAAAGCGTCACGATGGATCCACGTTGAAATCAACTTCCGGCGAACAGCTCCCGGTACTCCGGCGCCACGTGCGGCAGCACTACCGTGGCAGGCACCTCGACAGACTGGGTGCCGTCGGCGTAGGGGCCGACCTGGTAAGGGGGAAACACGAAGCGCAGGGCCGTGATCCGGCCGCTGCTGTCGGTGATCGGCTCGTAGCGGCCGAAGTTCTCCGCCTCAGGGCCGGTGCCTTCGTCGATCATCTTGTCGGCGTTGCGCACGAGACGCAGGCGTTCGGCCGGAGATAGATCGTCTGCCTCGGCGCGCACGGATGCGGAGGTATGCAATTGCTCGCGGACATGGCTGCCGATGGCGGCCCACCCCTTGACGGTAGGCACCAGCGCCTCGAGAGTCAGCATCCGCTGCTGCTGCGGCAACCACACGAAACGCTCCACCAGCGGCTCGGCGTGGGCGCCGCCGGTGTATCGGCTGCCATCGGCCGACAGCGCCACCAGGCGCGGCGTGTCCAGCAGCATCTGGTAGCTGAGCGACAGCTCGTAAGGCGCCGGCGGGGTGTCGTTGCCGAATGCGCCTGCCGCTTCCATCAGCGCCGTGCGCGCCTTTTCGGTGTAGGCGTAGGCTGCCTGGGCAAGGCCGGGGTAACGGTTGATCGTCGGCGGGTAACTGACGCCGATAAGGTAGCGATCGGTCGTTTCGATCACGTCCTTGAGCTCCGGCACCGCGACCGGTGCTGGAATATCCTCCACCGCCGGAGATGGTGCGGCCCCGGGTTGAGAAGCCGGAGGCGTCGCCTCGCGTTTGCAAGCGGCGGCGGCGAACAACAGGACGATGACAATCAAGCACTTCTTGGGCAACGACACAGCAGAATTCCTTCAGTAAGTGAACAGTACGCACGCTGGACCGCGGTGCTTGGTCAATCGACCAAGTCCGCATGCTGCGGGTGGCGCGCGATATACGCAGCGGCATAGGAGCAGCATGGCACCACTTTTAGCCGTTCGCGGCGGGCGTGCTCCAGTGCCGCCTCGACCAGCGCCCCGGCGATTCCCCGCCCGGCGATTTCATCCGGCACGTACGTGTGCGTCAGCTCCAGGATTCCTGGTTCACTACGGTAGGCCAACGTGCCTTCCCGGCCATCCATTGCGGCGCTGAAGCGGCTGGACTCGGGCTGATGATCGATCTTGGGGGTCATGCGCTGCTCCATCGCGGGACGCTTATTGTGCGGGCACCTTGTTAAAGTGGCGGCACAACTGGACGTAGAACGTCACTTTCGGGCATGGCGCCCGCGCCGCCAATGGCGGCCTTTCCCGCGAATCGGTTGATGAACGACATTGGCACGGTTGCTGCATCCGCCCTTGCGATCGCCAACACTTACAGGAGGGACGGTATGGGTTTCGCCGATGCAAGCAACAGCAGCGCCGCCTCAAGCGACTTCACTCTGCTGGAAGGCCTTTACCAGCTGGCAGTCACCGGCAATACCGATGCTTGGGAATTCGAACGCCTGAACGACGCCGTCTACGAGCGGCTACTATCGTCCTACGGCAAGATCGAGGCCCGCAATCCGATGGTGTCGCAGAACCTCATCGACTGATCCATCCTCGGGTGCTTGCCTGCAGGCGCCCCGCGCGATGTGGATTAAAACAGATTGTTGTGGTCGGATATCCGTGGTCAATCCGGCGCCACGCCGCTTACCTGGCGTGCAATCGAATGAATTTACGGCATCACCCGACAGGTAGCCGTCCCCTCATCGTTATCGCTTGTCGCGCTTGGCTTGATTGAGCCGGTTGCGAGTCCCCGTGCTTCCCGCAATGGGTTTCTGCCGCATCTCGGCCGCGTGCAGGTCGAGCGCCTTGTGCTTCGCATCGCCGCTCTGGAATCCAGGGTCCGGCAATTGATCTTGCCCGTCCACCGGCTGCTGCCATGGCTGGGGCTGACGATTCTTCTGCTGCTTCTGGGCCAACAGCTTCTTGGTTGCCGCCAAGGCCTTGCGCCCCGCAGCGGTGTCGGCCCCCGACTTGCCTGTGGCGCCTGCGGCCAAGGCACTTTTGCCGACACCCGCTTTCTTGGCCGCAGCGGCGCCGACGCCGCCAGTGGCCGCGGCTTTCTTCGCTGGCGCCTTGTCCTCTGCGGGGCCTTTTGCCGCTGTCTTCTTTGCCGCTGTCTTCTTTGCCGGTGCCTTTAAGGCTGGTGCCTTGGCGGACGTCGATTTCTTCGATTTCTTTGTCGCAGCGTCGACAACATTGGCTGCGCCGGCCTTGCTTTCGGCAGCCTTGCCTGCTGCGCTTTTGCTCGGGCCTGCGCTGGAGGACGCCTTGCCGGCAGGCGCAGATGCCTTTTTCTTTACGGTGTTGCGGGTGGCCATCGGAATGCTCCGTGAAGTGACGCGCCTTCGATAACACGCGCAACATTCATATCCGGTGACGCCATGGGCGCCTTAAAAACCGAATTTCGGATTGCCCAATTGGGACAGGAAATGCTGCAGTACCTGCGGACGCATGATCAGCATGAAAAGTACGCCATACGCCGCGCCAGCCAAGTGGGCGCTGTG
>DATHAV010000320.1:0-3096 GCA_035296505.1 Pseudoxanthomonas sp. | reverse complement strand
GCTGGCGGCGCGCGAGGTCGCGGTGTCGTCGCTGGCCACCGTCTACGCGCTGTCGGCGGCCGACGACACGGCCGCCGCCGAGGCGCTGCTGCCGGTGATCAGCGACGGCTGGTCGCTGGCCACCGCGCTGTCGCTGCTGGTCTGGTACATCTACGCGCCGATGTGCATTTCCACCCTGGCCACGATCAAGCGCGAGACCAACTCCTGGCGCACCATGTGGTTCGCCACCGGCTACCTGTTCGCGCTGGCTTATTTGGCCTCGCTGGAGACCTACCAGCTGGCGCGGCTGCTGGGAGCGGGCTGATGATCGACGTGCCTCTGCCATTGCAGTACCTGGCGATCGCCGCGGCGGTGGTGCTCAGCGCAAGCGCGGTGGTGCGCAGCCAGTTCCCGTCGTTGTTGCGAAAAGTCCGCACCGGGCTCGCCCTGGTGCTGCTGCGCGACGCCCCCCCCTGGAGAGTGGCGCTGGCCGGCTGGATAGCACCTAGGCCGAGCCGCATGGCCGGCGCCAGCTGCAATGGGTGTAATGGCTGCGCTGCCGCGCCCAAGCATGCTGCAGCCACGGAATGAATCCAGGCCGCAATCGATACTGCGGCTCATTCGGACCATCGGCGTGCGAGCTGTTTGCTATTCCAGTCTCGCCTACTGAACCAGCGCTCTTGCAGTGCTCATTGAACCAGTACTCCCGCGATCAAGGTCAGGCCTCCCGCGATTGTGTACGCGCGGCGCCCATGGCCCATGACGACCGTCGGCGCGCGCAAGCAGGATTTGCAAGGCAGCGGCGCCATGATCAAACTGAGCATCAGCGCCCACTGCGGCTTGGACCCAAACGACAGGCTTTCGGTCACCTGCGACCATCCCCACGCCGCCACCCAGAGCGCAACGAAGTTGGCCAGTTTTGCCCATTTTGGCCCAATTCGGAACTCCCGCAGGTACACCCAGGGAATCAGAATGATCGAGAACGTTAATACATGTGGCGCGAGCATTAGTCCAATCTGCGAGAGCCAAGCCAGCAAGATGGCGGCGGTCGCCATCAGCAAGGTAGTCAACCCATATGGCGAAAGTCCAAGGCGCTGCTCGTTCCACGAGACAAGCCTGTGGTGACCGATCATGGCCAGCGAATAGGCAGTCCAGAGCGCTCCAAAAATCACTATCGACTTGGCTGCCGATACCAGCAGATCGCCACGCTTCTCCGGCAACAACCACATGAGCAGGCCGAATATCGAGCTGGGCCAGACCAGGATGCGCGAAAGAGCCAATACGAGCCTTGGACGACGCAGCGCCAGCCGATCGTTCGCCTGGTCCCAGAACGCGATGGCGCGCTTGTTCAAGCTGGGGTGACTCAGATTTGGATCGATGCGGCGCAGGGTCAGCAGGACCTCGCGTATCCGCAGCGGCATGCCCGGAACCAGCATCAACATCAGTCGCCGCAATGGGCGTGGACGCGCCTCATCCGCCGTCTTGGCAAGGAGTTCGCTGGCGATGCGGCGGTCGGCCCATGAAACGTCCGGGCCGCGCAGATTGCGCAGGCTGCGGTCCATGGCGCCTCTGCGCCTGCTGCGGTCGAGCGATGCCTGCGCCTTCACCGCAAGACCCTCGCGGATGAGCGGGCTGAAATGGCCATCACTCACGCTGCCGTTCATGTCTGTGCGCGAAATTCCTATCCCGAGGGTATACGGACAGACATCGGTCAACACCGTTTCTTCCAGGGACTCATCGCGCATTTTCATCCCGGCAACCACGGCCGCGCCCAGTGCGATGGCTTCATCGGGATGCACTTGGCGTAGCGGAAGCTTGCCGATCATTCTCGCGGCGGTTCGGGTAAACAACGGCATCCGCCAAGCGCCTCCCACCAGGATGACCTCGTCGAGCCTCTGAAGCGGGAGCTTTGCATCGCGCAGTGCCCGTTCGATCGGCTGGCGCACGCGTTGAATCAGCGGCTCGGAGAGATCCGCGTATCGATCCTCGTCGATGGTCCAGCTGTATTCACGGTCGCCCAGGCTCACAGCCGCTTCTGCTTCGCGCTGCGAACTGAGCCGATGCTTGACGGCCTGCAGCTGCCTGCGCAGCAGCGCCAGCTGGTCTGGCTTCAACTTTTTTGCAGGGAGCCCGTTGTCCTGCAGGAACGCATTGACCAGAACCTGCAGGAAGTCTTCGCCGCCCAGGTGGTTGTCGCCAGCGCTGGCGTGAACCTGGATGATGCCGTCGAAGATCTCGAGGATTGATACATCGAACGTGCCGCCGCCCAGGTCCAGCACCATGAAAATTGACGTGTCAGCTCGTGTCTGCAACCCATAAGCGACCGCGGCCGCCGTCGGCTCGTTTATCAGCCTCTCCACCCTTATTCCGGCAAGTTCACCCGCCGCACGCGTGGCCTTGCGCTGCGCGTCACCGAAGTACGCCGGCACACTGATCACTGCCTCGGTGATTTCCTGCCGCAGCTCCGCACGCGCATCGTCTAGCAGGCTGCGCAGGATCAGAGCGGACAATTCCTCGGGGCGGAAGCCGCGCTGCCCCAGACAAGTTTCGCGCTCGCGCCCCATCCATCGTTTGAACATGGCGACAGTACTTCCAGGATCTGTGATGAGCCGATCGTGCGCCGCTTGCCCCACCAGTACACCTTTGTCCGGGTCTACTGACACCACGGATGGCGTGAGCAACTGCCCCAGTGCGTTGGGGATCAGCCTTGGTGCACCGTCCTTGTACACTCCAATCAACGAATGGGTGGTCCCTAAATCAATCCCTACGATCATCTAACCCCCGCTGATCCGGCTGGAGTGCCAGCGTGTAGCGGGGCCCAGAAGCGATGAAGCGGGATGATTTTCCGTCAGTTGTCGCGACGCGGACGCATGCCCTTGAGGTCGTTGCGCTGCACGGCTTCGACGGAGAGGGTGAAGCTGCGCTCCTCGCCGGGCTGCATCGCGCCGACACCCACCACGTGGCGGCCGATCTCGTCGCCGCGCCCGTTGCGGATCGCCATGACCACGGTGTATTCCCACGGCCCGCCGTCGGCAGGATGCCGGACCGTGCCCTGTACCCGCAGCGGAACGACGGTCTGGGCCGCCCGCTGCGTGATGGCGGCGGCCTCATCGAAGC
>DATHAV010000319.1:0-2755 GCA_035296505.1 Pseudoxanthomonas sp. | reverse complement strand
CCAGCGGCTGGAATGCGCCGGCGCTGTCGCCGTGGCTGGCCCAGGCCATCGAAGCCGCTTCGCAGGCGACGTTCGGCAAGCCGGCGATGTACATGGGCGAAGGCGGCTCGATCCCGTTCATGGGCATGCTGGGCGAGAAGTTCCCGGGCGCGCAGTTCATGATCACCGGCGTGCTCGGCCCCCACTCCAATGCGCACGGGTCCAACGAGTTCCTGCACATTCCCATGGGCAAGCGCGTGACCGCTTGCGTGGCCCGGGTCATCGCCGAACACCACGGCGCCAGCGTGCGCGGGGAGACCACGGGCGTGGCCGCGGTGGCCGGCGGCGAACAGCACGGCGACCACGGCTGCTGCTGATCTTCACGCCGCCTGCCCCACAATTCCGCCTGGGCGTCCAAGCCCGGCCATCGAGAGGAAAGCGCAATGGACGGACTGTTCGGCAGCGACAGCTGGCTCTACATCATCTTCATCGGCTTCATCGTCGGCCTGCTGGCGCGTTTCCTGAAGCCCGGCGACGACCGCATGGGCATCATCCTGACCGTGCTGCTCGGCATCGCCGGCGCCCTGCTCGCCGGCTGGGCCGGGCAGCGGATGGGCTGGTACGCACCGGGACAGCCGGCTGGATTCGTCGGCGCGCTGATCGGCGCGATCGTGATCCTGCTGGTCGTCAGCCTGTTCCGGGGCAAGCGCCGTCGCGGCTACGCCCGCCGGCGCTGAGGCAGGACCCGCGGATCCGACGGCCGCGGCTGTGCAAGGACGGCGCCCGCGCTCGCAAAGCTTCAGCCGCCGCGGCCGTAGATATCCGAATAGCGGACGATGTCGTCCTCGCCCAGGTAACCGCCGGACTGCACCTCGACCAGCTCCAGTATCTCCTTGCCGGGATTCTCCAGCCGGTGCTTGGCCCCGATCGGTATGTACGTGGACTGGTTCTCGAACAGCTCGAACACCTCGTCCTCGCGCGTGACCCGGGCGATGCCGCTGACCACGATCCAGTGCTCGGCGCGATGCCGGTGCGACTGCAGCGAAAGCTGCGCGCCCGGCTTGACCTTGATGCGCTTGACCTGGTGGCGCGCGCCGATGTCGACCGAATCGTAGCTGCCCCAGGGCCGGTGCACCTCGCGGTGCAGGACCGCCTGCGGACGCTGCGCCCCCTTCAGCTGCGCGACCACCTGCTTGACCTCCTGCACCCGGTCCTTGCGCGCCACCAGCACCGCGTCGTCGGTCTCCACCACCACAATGTCATCGAGCCCGACCAGCGCCACCAGGCGCCGCGCGTAGGCGTAGCTGTTGCGCGAGTCCACGGCGATCACGTCGCCGTGGCGCGCGTTGCCGTCGGCATCGCGCTCGGCCACGTCCCACAGCGCCGACCAGCTGCCGACGTCGTTCCAGCCGATGTCCACCGGCAGCACCGCGGCCGCGTCGGTCTTTTCCATCACCGCGTAGTCGATGGAGTCGGACGGGCATGCCGCGAACGCCTTCCGGTCCAGGCGGATGAAGTCGCCGTCGCGCTGGGCCGCATCGACCGCGGCGCTCACCGTTTCGACGATGTCGGGACGGAACCGGCGCAGCTCGTCCAGGTAGCGGCTGGCGCGGAACAGGAACATGCCGCTATTCCAGAAATAGCCGCCTTGATCGAGATAGGCGCATGCGGTGTCGGCATCGGGCTTCTCCACGAACCGCAGCACCCGCCGCAGCCCTTCGCCGGGCTGCGCCTGGATATAGCCGAAGCCTGTTTCCGGCGCATTGGGCACGATGCCGAAGGTCACCAGCGCGCCCTGCTCGGCCGCGGCGGACGCCTCCCGCACCGCGTCGCGGAAGCCGTCGGCGTCGCGGACCACATGGTCCGAAGGCAGCACCAGGAGCAGCGGATCCTGCCCCTCGTGCATGGCCTGCAGCGCGGCCGCGGCGATCGCCGGCGCGGTGTTGCGGCCGACCGGCTCCAGCATGATCGCGGGGACCGGCGCGCCGATCTGGCGCAGCTGCTCGGCCACCAGGAACCGGTGCTCCTCGTTGGCCACCACCAACGGCGCCGCCGCGGCGATAGGCGCCACCCGCAGCCAGGTGTCCTGCAGCATGGTCCGCTGGCCGACCAGCGGCAGGAACTGCTTGGGGTAAGCCTCGCGCGACAGCGGCCACAGGCGCGTGCCCGAGCCGCCGGACAGCAGAACCGGTCGCAGGATGGCCATGCGTTTCTCGAAGAAGTGGGAGTCGGAGTTTACCCGGACCTGCGGCGTGGTCCCGGCGTTGGTTGGACGGCCAGACCGCCGCGTCGGCACACCGGCCGCCTTGGCCCACTACAATCCAGCCTCTGCTCCGGGCCGATCGACATGCACCAGCGAACCTTCGCACGCTGCCCGAGGCGCCGATGAAGGCGCTGATCTTCGCTGCGGGCCTGGGTCAGCGCATGCGTCCCTTGACCGACCGCACGCCCAAGCCGCTGCTGCCCGCCGGCGGCAAGCCGCTGATCGCCTGGCACCTGGAAAAGCTGGCCGCCTGCGGCGTGGCCGAGGTGGTGATCAACCTATCCTGGCTGGCGGAGCGGTTTTCGCCGGCGTTGGGCGATGGATCGCGCTGGGGCCTGCGCATCGCCTACTCCAACGAGGGACCGGCGCCGCTGGAAACCGGAGGCGGCATGCTGCAGGCGCTACAGGTGCTGGGCGACGCGCCGTTCATCGCGGTCAATGGCGACATCTGGACCGATTTCGATTTCGGCGAGCTTCCGCGGGCGCCCGCGGGCGACGCGCACCTGGTGCTGG
>DATHAV010000318.1:0-7042 GCA_035296505.1 Pseudoxanthomonas sp. | reverse complement strand
CATGAACAGCGTGGCGCAGAGCCCTGCCAAGCCGGCGAAGAATGCCCATTGGCCCCAGGCCACTTCGTTGAGCCACGTGGCGACGCCGAGCATGGTCACGAACATGGCGATCGAGCCCACGAACGGCCACTTGCTCTGGCTGGGTACGAAGTAGATGTCGGCGTCCGGCGAATGCGATTGGGCCATGGCGAAGGCGTTCCTGTTGCTGATGCGTGTCGGTTACGGTGCCGCGCGCGGCGATGGCGACGTGGCGCCGGTGCCGAGCTGCGCGGTCATCGCGTCGTTCTTGAAGAAGGTATAAGAGAGAGTGATGGTGCCGACGTCCGGCGGCAGGTTGGCATCGACGATGAAGCGCACCGGCATGTCGCGGACCTCGCCAGGCTGCAGGGTCTGGGCGGTGAAGCAGAAGCACTCGGTCTTGGTGAAGTAGCCCGAGGCCCGCGCCGGCGCCACCGACGGCACCGCGCTGCCCACGATCGCGCTGTCGCCATCGTTGCGGGCGAAGTACTGCGCCTCGTAGAGCTCGCCCGGCACCACCTGCATGGTCAGCTGCTCGGGGTGGAACGCCCACGGCAGCTTGGAATTGACCCCGCCGTCGAACTGCACCGTGACCGTGCGCGGCTTCTGCGCCATGGCCGCGGCCTGGGCCTTGCCCGGCCCCTGCTGTCCGGCAACACGCTCAAGCCGGATGCCGAACACCTTCTCGCAGGCGATGCGGTACAGCGGCACCAGCGAAAACGTCAGCACGAACACCGCCAGGGCCACGCCCACCAGCTTCATCAGGCCCGCGGTATTGGCGCTGCCGGCGCTCATTGGCCCAGTACTCCGGAAAGGATGAAACCGGCGTAGATCGCCACCGCCAGCGCCGCGATCACCCACGCCGTGCGCGCCGCGCGCTTGCGGCGCTGCGGGACGTCGTTGACGGGAGGAAGCGGCGCATTCATCGCAGGATTCAGTGGGTGATGTCTTCGTGGGCCAGATCGCCCGGACGGATCACCGGCGGGGTGGTGAAAGTGTGGTGCGGAGCCGGTGACGGCACCGTCCACTCCAGGCCGCGCGCGCCTTCCCACGAACGCGCCTCGGCCCTGGAGCCGCTGCGCAGGGACATCCACAGGATCAGCGCCATCATGAAGGGCGTCAGGAACATGCCGAACGCGCCGATCGAGCTGATGTAGTTCCAGTCCAGGAACACCGGGTTGTAGTCGGGGATGCGGCGCGGCATGCCGGCCAGGCCCAGGAAGTGCTGCGGGAAGAACAGCACGTTGACGAACACCACCGTCCACCAGAAATGGAACTTGCCCCAGAACTCGCTGTACATGCGGCCGGTCCACTTCGGCCACCAGTAGTACACCGCGGCGATGATCGAGAACATCGCGCCGGTGACCAGCACGTAGTGGAAATGCGCCACCACGAAGTAGGTGTCGTGGTACTGGAAGTCCGCCGGCACGATCGCCAGCATCAGCCCGGAGAAGCCGCCGATGGTGAACAGGATCACGAAGCCGATCGCCCACAGCATCGGGGTCTCGAAGGTGAGCGAGCCGCGCCACATGGTGCTGACCCAGTTGAACACCTTCACCCCGGTGGGAATGGCGATCAGCATGGTCGCGAACATGAAGTACAGCTCGCCGCCCAGCGGCATGCCCACGGTGAACATGTGGTGGGCCCAGACGATGAACGACAGGAAGGCGATGGACGCGATGGCGTAGACCATGGCCTGGTAGCCGAACAGCGGCTTGCGGCTGAAGGTCGGCAGGATCTCCGACACGATCCCGAACGCCGGCAGGATCATGATATAGACCTCGGGGTGCCCGAAGAACCAGAAGATGTGCTGGTACATCACCGGGTCGCCGCCGCCGGCCGCGTTGAAGAAGCTGGTGCCGAAGAACTTGTCGGTCAGCAGCATGGTCACCGCGCCCGCCAGCACCGGCATCACCGCGATCAGCAGGAACGCGGTGATCAGCCAGGCCCAGGTGAAGATCGGCATCTTCAGCAGGTCCACGCCCGGCGCGCGCATGTTGAGGATGGTGGCGATCACGTTGATCGCGCCCATGATCGAGCTGACGCCCATCATGTGGATGGCGAAGATGGTGAAGGCGACGTTGGGGCCGCCCTGCAGCGACAGCGGCGGGTACAGCGTCCAGCCGCCGGCCGGGCCGCCGCCGGGCAGGAACAGCGTCATCAGCAGCAGGGTGAAGGCGAACGGCAGGATCCAGAACGACCAGTTGTTCATGCGCGGCAGCGCCATGTCCGGGGCGCCGATCTGCAGCGGGATCATCCAGTTGGCCAGGCCCACGAACGCCGGCATCACCCCGCCGAAGATCATCACCAGCGCGTGCACGGTGACCATCTGGTTGTAGAACTCCGGCTCCACCAGCTGCAGGCCGGGGATCATCAGCTCGGCGCGGATCACCACCGACATCGCCGCGCCGATGATGAACATGACGAAGCTGAAGATCAGGTACAGCGTCCCGATGTCCTTGTGGTTGGTCGAAAAGAACCAGCGCTCGATGAAGCTCTGGTGGTGGCCGTGCTCGTCGGTGCTGTGCTCGTTGCTGGCCGTGTAGTTCGCCATGTCTGCCTCAGGTAGTACGTTCGATGGTCGCGCGGATGCGATAGGTGAAGCCCGCGCGATGGCTCAAAGCCCGGTTTCGGGCGCGGTGGCGCCCGGATCGGTGGCTGGGTCGGGCGCGGTCAGGCCCGGGTCGGTGGCCTCGTCGGGCGCGGCGGCGCGCGACGGGGCGATGCCGCTGCCGGTTCCGCCGGCCGCATCGACCGCGGTCGCCGGATCGGCCGCCGCCGGTGCCGGACGGCGCGACGCCAGCCACTGCCGGAACTCTTCCTTGGGGACCGCGCGGACCACGATCGGCATGAACGCGTGGTCCTTGCCGCACAGCTCGGCGCACTGGCCGCGGTACACGCCGGGCTCGCGGATGTCGGTCCAGGCTTCGTTGATGATTCCGGGAATGGCGTCCTGCTTCCAGCCCAGCGCCGGCACCCACCAGGCGTGGATCACGTCGTCGGCGGTGATCACGAAGCGGATCTTGGTGTCGACCGGCAGCACCAATGGATTGTCGACGTCCAGCAGGTAGTTGGGGTTGTCCTTCAGGTTGGGCTGCGCGCCGCTCTGGCGGATGCGGTCGGAGTCGCGGTCGATGCGGCTGGTGTACTCGACGTTCTCGCCCAGGTACTCGTACTTCCACATCCACTGGTAGCCGGTGACCTTGACCGTCATCTCGGCGTTGCGGGTGTCGTACATGGCGATCAGCTTGGCGGTCGCCGGCCAGGCCATGGCCACCAGCACCAGGATCGGCACCACCGTCCAGATGACTTCGGCGGTGGTATTGTGGGTGAATTGCGCCGCCACCGCGCCCTTGGACTTACGGAACTTGAACATCGCATAGCCCATGGCGCCGAACACCAGCGCGCCGATCGCCACGCACACCCACAGCGCGATCATGTGCGCCTCGTAGGCGTTGATCGAGGTCGAGGTCACGCCGCGGTTCATGTTCAGCTGCCAGCGCTGGGGATCGGCCGACTGCGCCCAGGCCAGCGCCGGCATCGACAGCGCCAAGCCGGCCCCGCCGACCCATCCGGCGAACCGCTTCCAGCGCCCGTTCAACGTGTTTCCATCGAATTGCGTCATCGCCTAGACCCTTGTGCGCCGTCGGTACGGCCGCTGACGGCCGCCAGTAACTCCTGCAATCGTCCCGCCAGATCCTGGCGTTCGGCCGGGCCCAGGAAAGCGCCGACTTCAACTCTCTTGCCGCTGGAGGCGAGCGCAATGCGCTCGGCCTCTCCGCTGATACGCAGCTGCACCCAGTAAGGATGCGCGCGGAACAGCGGGTGGGACTGCATCGAGCGCCGCACCTCCACCACTTCCGGGCTGACCACGATGACCTCATCGCGCTCGCCCTGATTCCAAAGCCAGCGCAGCGACGCACCGAGCAGCGCGCTGTGGATCAGCGCGAATACCGGTCCGAAGACGTTGCCGGTCAACCAGGCCATCCCGGCCACCGCCCACATCGCGCCCGCCAGGACCGCGAACAGCATCACGAACTGCCGAGCCGTCAGCGCGCGCGGCGGGCGCAGCGTCAATCGCGCGCCTTGGCCTTCACGTGTAGAAGCAGCCACCTGGATCATGTCGGCACTGTACGCTGCCGCTGCGGAAAACCCGTAAATGGTAGCTGTTCGCACCGCGCCGCGGCAAGCAGCGCGAGGGTTTGCGCGGGTTCCAGCCGCTACACTATGCGGCTCCCACACGCGTCGCGCAGCCTCCATGAGCGCCATTCCTCAAGCCGTCGCCGGCCGGGTCGATCCCGCCGCCCTCCTGTCGCCCGAGCTGCCCGCGGTGCCCTCGCCGCTGCGCCAGGCGATCACCGCCGCGTGGATGCGCGACGAAGCCGGACACGTGCGCGAACTGCTGGACCAGGCGCGCCTGCCCGAAGCGGCCCAGGCGCAGGTCCAGGCGCTGGCCGCCGACCTGGTCGGGCGGGTCCGTACCCGCGCCCGGAACCAGGGCGCCATCGAAGCCTTCATGCGCCAGTACGACCTCGGCAGCGAGGAGGGCGTGCTGCTGATGTGCGTGGCCGAGGCGCTGCTGCGCATCCCCGACCAGGACACGGCCGACAAGCTGATCCGCGACAAGCTCGGCGACGCGGACTGGAAGCGGCACATGGGCGAGAGCGACTCGGTCCTGGTCAACGCCTCGACCTGGGGCCTGATGCTGACCGGGCGCCTGGTGCAGCTCAACGACCTCACCCGCCACGACGTGCGCGGCGCGTTCAAGCGCCTGGTCGGACGCGTCGGCGAGCCGGTGATCCGGCTGGCGGTGCGCCAGGCGATGCGCATCATGGGCCACCAGTTCGTGATGGGCCGCGACATCGGCGAGGCGCTGTCGCGCTCGCGCAAGGGCGACAACGCCGACTACCGCTATTCGTTCGACATGCTGGGCGAGGGCGCGCTGACCGCGCACGACGCGGCCCGCTATCTGCAGGCCTACCGGAAGGCGATCGAGGCGATCGGCGCCAGCGTCGCCGGCGAACCGCGCAGCCGCGCCGGCACCGCGTTCGGGGCGCCCAGCATCTCGATCAAGCTGTCCGCGCTGCATCCGCGCTACGAACACGCCAAGCGCGCGCGGGTGATGGCCGAGCTGGCGCCGCGGATTCTCGAACTGGCGCAGCTGGCCAGGGCCCAGGGCATCGGCTTCACCATCGACGCCGAAGAAGCCGACCGCCTGGAGCTGTCGCTGGACCTGATCGAGGCGACGTTCTCAGATGCATCGCTGAACGGCTGGGAAGGCTATGGGCTGGCGGTGCAGGCGTACCAGAAGCGCACCCCGTACGTGATCGATTTCCTCGCCGACCTCGCCCGCCGCGTGGGCCGGCGCATGCCGGTGCGGCTGGTCAAGGGCGCCTACTGGGATGCCGAGATCAAGCGCGCGCAGGTCGAAGGCCACCCCGGCTATCCGGTGTTCACGCGCAAGCCCAACACCGACGTGTCCTACCTGGCCAACGCGCGGCGCCTGTTCGACAACATCGACGCGCTGTACCCGATGTTCGCCACCCACAACGCGCACACGATCGCCGCGGTGCATGCGCTGTCGCGCCTGTCGGCGGCGGAGGGCCAAGCGCCGGCGGAGTTCGAGTTCCAGAAACTCCACGGCATGGGCGACGACCTCTACGCCGAGGTCATGCCCGCCGACCGCCTGGGCATTCCCTGCCGCGTGTACGCGCCGGTGGGTTCGCACGAGGACCTGCTGCCCTACCTGGTGCGGCGGCTGCTGGAAAACGGCGCCAACTCCAGCTTCGTCAACCGCATCACCGACGAGGACGTGCCGGTCGAGGAATTGGTCGGCGACCCGGTGCGGACCGTGGCGGGTTTCGAGTCGATCCCGCACCCGCGCATTCCGCTGCCCGCGCAGCTGTTCCACCACGCCAGCGCCACCCACCCCAAAGCCGACAGGACCAACTCCATGGGCGTGAACCTCGCCAACGACCAGACCCTGCGCACGCTCGCCGAACAAGTCAACGCGGCGTTCGACAAGACCGGGCGGCACGGCTGGCGCGCGGCGCCGCTGGTGCCGGGCGCGGTCCTGTCCACCCGCGGCCTGCCGGTCGCCAATCCGGCAGACCGTCGCCACATTGTCGGCGAGTGGCACGCCGCCGACACCGCGACGGTGGAAAAGGCCCTGCACAACGCGGTCGAGGCGCAGCCGGCCTGGGACCGCACCCCCGCCGCGGGCCGCGCCACCATCCTCGAACATGCGGCCGGGCTACTGGAGCAGCGCATGCCCGAGTTCATCGCGCTGTGCGTCAAGGAGGCCGGCAAGTCGATTCCCGACGGCGTGGCCGAGGTGCGCGAGGCGGTGGATTTCCTGCGCTACTACGCCGCCCAGGCGCGCGCGCAGTTCGGCGCGCCCGAACGCCTGCCCGGGCCGACCGGCGAATCCAACGAGCTGCAGCTGCACGGCCGCGGCGTGTTCGTGTGCATCAGCCCCTGGAACTTCCCGCTGGCGATCTTCCTGGGCCAGGTCGGCGCCGCATTGGCCGCCGGCAACAGCGTTATCGCCAAGCCGGCCGAGCAGACCAACCTGATCGGCCACGCCGCGGTGAAGCTGCTGCACGAGGCGGGCGTGCCGGAGGCCGTGGTGCAGTTCCTGCCGGGCGAAGGCGCCACCGTCGGCGCCGCGCTGGTTTCCGATCCGCGGGTGGCCGGCGTGGCCTTCACCGGCTCCACCGAGACCGCGCGCGCGATCAACCGCGCGATGGCCGCGCGCGACGCGGCCATCGGCGTGCTGATCGCCGAAACCGGCGGCCAGAACGCGCTGATCGCCGATTCCTCGGCGCTGCCCGAGCAGCTGGTGAAGGACGCCATCGCCTCGGCCTTCACTTCCGCCGGCCAGCGCTGCTCGGCCGCGCGCGTGCTGTTCGTGCAGGACGACATCGCCGACAAGGTGATGGCCATGCTGGCCGGCGCCATGGACGAGCTCAAAGTGGGCGATCCGGGCCTGCTGTCCACCGACGTGGGTCCGGTGATCGACGAC
>DATHAV010000317.1:0-2948 GCA_035296505.1 Pseudoxanthomonas sp. | reverse complement strand
GAGAACCCGGTTCGACACGACGGCAGGATTGCCGTCGTGCACGGCGCAGCCGCCTGAAGGGCGAGGCACACGGATGTGCCGAGTGAATCCCTCCTAGGCTTTACCGAACGCAGGGCTTTTGCGTATCTGGCGGAGAGGGATGAGGTTGGCGAGAACCCGGTTCGCCCGATGCTGTGCGAACCGGCTTTCGGTTGCCGGCTGGCGCCTGCTCGCGCTCGCCCCGTTGACGCGCCGCCGCTAAACTGCAGCCATATTCCTCCGCGGTGCGCTCACGATGTCCGAACTCCTGGTCCCTGTGTCCTACGGCGAACTGCTCGACAAGATCGCCATCCTGCAGATCAAGTCCGAGCGCATGAGCGACGAGGCCAAGCTGGCCAACGTGCGCAAGGAGCTCTCGGCGCTGGAGATGACGTGGATGTCGCACACCGCCGCGGGGCACAACATCGTCGAGCTGCGGGCGCAGCTCAAGGCGGCGAACGAGCGCCTGTGGGCGATCGAGGACGACATCCGCCTCAAGGAAAAGGCCCAGGCCTTCGACGAGGAGTTCATCCAGCTGGCGCGCGCGGTGTACTTCGAAAACGACGAGCGCGCGCGCATCAAGAAGGAAATCAACCTGGCGCTGGGTTCGAGCTACGTCGAAGAGAAGTCCTACCAGGACTACCGCACGGGCGCGGCGCGCTGAGCCGGCCAGTCAGGTGGCGCGCAGGAAGGCGTAGGACCCCTGCGAAAAGGCTGCAGACGCCGCTGCCCCATGGATTGGATGGGCTCGGACACGATCACCTGGTACCGCTGCTGCCCGCTGGCCAAGACAAGAACCGTCCCGCGTCGTCGAACCGCACCTCCAAGCATGGATTTCGTAGGCAAGTTTGACCCGGGCGCGAATTGTCGCGCGCGCCTGCGTGGATCGCAGGCCCAGTAGACCAACTCCGCGAAACCCGACAGCACGAACAGCCACAGCAGCGCCAGTCCGAGCCAGTGGCGATCGTTCTTCAGCATGCGGGGAATCGAATCCACGCCCGCACGCTAACAGCGGTGGCGTGAGCGCGCGAGCCACGGCGATCGCTCACCGGTGGCGCGTTCGATCGGCGCGGAACCGTTCGAATGCGGCTACGGCGTCCTCCACTTCAACCAGGTCCATCACGCCGTCGAACTCGATCTTGGTGCCCCAGCGCAGCTCGCTGGCCGGCGTGCGCAGGAATCTGCGCGCGGCGGCATCGTATTTGTCCACGCAGTAGCGCACGTCCGAGTACGGTCCGCTGCGCAGCGGGTTGCTGGCCGCGTGCAGTCCCAGCACCTGGGTGCCCATGGCGTTGGCGATGTGCATCGGCCCCGAGTCCGGCGTCATCACCAGGTCGGCGCGTTGCAACAGCGCGGGCAGCTGCTTGAGCGTGTCCTTGCCGACCAGGTCGATGGGCGGCGCGCGCATGGCCGCGACCATGGCGTCCGCGGTGCCGCGCTCGAGTTCGCTGCGGCCCCCGCACAGGATCACGCGCCAGCCCTGGGCCGTCGCGTGGTCGGCGACCGCGGCGTAGCGATCGGCGCGCCAGTTGCGGCGCGCATGGCTGGAGCACGGCGAGATCATCAGCGTCGGCGTGCCGTCCTGCGGCCATTGCGCGAGCGCCCATTCGCGCGCGGCGTCGGGCACCGGCAGATCCCAGGTCACCTCGTTCTGGACCAGGCCCAGCGGTTCGCAGAAACTGCCGATCGCGTCCAGCACGTGCATTCCGGGCCGGTCGGGGATCCGCTCGTTGACGAAAAGCCCGTGCAGGTCCTTCGATCGCGATCGGTCGTAGCCGATGCGGCGCCGCGCCGGAATGAAGGCCGAGAGTACGTTGGCGCGCAGCGCGACCTGCATCTGCAGAAGCGCGTCGAACCCGCCTGGAGGCAGCTCGCGACGCAGCGCGCGCATGCCGTCCAGGCCGGACCGCTTGTCGTACACGTGCAGGGCCACGCCTTCCAACCCTTCCATGAGCTTCTGCCCGGCCCTGTCGATCACCCAGTGCAGCGCGGTCTGCGGCCATGCGCGCTGCAGCGTGCGCACCAGCGGCAGCACGTGGGTGACGTCGCCCAGCGCGGACAGGCGCAGCAGGCACAGCGAAGCGGGAACGGCAGACAAGTGTTGTTAGACTCGCGGCATGAGCGGACTGGACGCCACGGAAGCACTGACGCCGTTCCGCGCAGGCCGCGGGACGGGAGGGATTCTGTTCGACCTCGAACAGCTGAAGCAAGCGGAGCCGGATTTTTTCCTGCCCTCGCGCTGGGGCAGCAGGGCGCGGCCGGTCGGCAGCGGCGGCCGCGGCGGGGCGTGGTTCGTCGATGCGCCGTTCGGCCCTGCGCTGCTGCGGCTGTACCTGCGCGGCGGCCTGGCCGCGCGCTTCAGCCGCGACCTGTACCTGTGGCACGGAGCCGACCGCACCCGCAGCTTCGCCGAATTCCGCCTCACGCGCACGCTGTTTTCGCGCGGACTGCCGGTGCCGCCTCCGATCGCCGCCAGCTACGTGCGCGTGGGGGAACTGCGTTACCGCGCGGCGATCCTGCTGCAGCGCTTGCCCGACGTGCGCTCGCTGGCCGATCGTGCGCAGATCGCCGGCCGCGACGCGCCGTGGGAGGAAAGCGGGCGCTTGATTGCGCGCTTCCATCGCGCCGGCCTCGACCACGCCGACCTCAATGCGCACAACCTGCTGTTCAACCCGCAGGGGCAGGGCTGGCTGATCGACTTCGACCGCGGACAGCTGCGAAGGCCCGCAGCCGCGTGGCGCGAAGCCAATCTTTCGCGACTGCGGCGTTCCCTGTGCAAGCTCCGCGGCCAGCGCAGCGTGCAGGAAGTCGACGAGGACTACGCACGCCTGCGCCGCGCCTACGACACGGCTTGGGAGGAGGACTGCTGATGGACTGGGCGCTTCGATTCCAAGGGGTGGGCAACGCGTCGGCGGTGGAGCTGGGGTCGG
>DATHAV010000316.1:0-2720 GCA_035296505.1 Pseudoxanthomonas sp. | reverse complement strand
TTGCGGCTCATGGCGTCGAAGCTGGTGCCGAGGCCCCGCACCGCGTCGCGGATCAGCTCGCGCGCCCGGCCGATCTCCTCGCGCGAGCCGGAGATCTCGTTGGACACGAAGTGGCGCAGGTCGGTCAGCAGCGCCTCCTGCTCGCGCGACACCGCCAGCTGTTCCGGCGACGGGCGCGCGAGGCTGCGTGCGCTGTAGAACGCGAACGCCAGCCACGACAGCGGCATGACCGTCAGCAGCGTCCAGCGCACCGAGGCCGGCCAGTCGAAAGCGACCGCCAGGGGGAACAGCAGGGTCAGGATCAGCGGTGCGGCGAGGCGGACAAGGATGCGCGGGTACATTGGGGGCTCTCTGCGAAATCTCGAAGCCGGTATCGGCCGTGTGCGAGTCGTTCTTTAGGTTCCGCACTGCGGAAACCAACGAGACCGGGCGTACCGGCAGGGCAGGCAAGGGAACTGCCGACGAAGCGGCCGTATCGGCGGCCGCGACAGCGCGAACGCCCGTCGAACGCGCTGTTTCCGCGCGTGGCGGCAATGCGCCGGAAGGCCGCGGGAAGCCGGTCAGGGTTGGCCGGCCGCCAGCGCCAGCAGGCGCTCGGCGATGCGTTCCAGCGGCACTGTCTCCTGGGCGGCGCCCAGCTTGAACGCGGCGCCGGGCATGCCCCACACCACGCTGCTGGCTTCGTCCTGGACCAGCGTCGGGGCGCCGGCCTGCCGCATCTCCAGCAGGCCGCGGGCGCCGTCGTCGCCCATGCCGGTGAGGATCGCGCCGACCGCGTTGGCGCCGGCGTTGCGCGCCACCGAGCGGAACAGCACGTCCACCGCCGGCTTATGGCGGTTGACCGCGGGGCCGTCCTCGATGCGGCAGCGCCAGCGCGCGCCGTCGCGGATCACGCTCAGGTGGCGGCCGCCGGGCGGCAGGTAGGCGTGGCCCGGCAGGATCGCCTCGCCGTCGCTGGCCTCGCGCACCGACATCGCCGAATGCCGGTCCAGGCGCTCGCCGAAGGCCCGGCTGAAGCCGGCCGGGATGTGCTGGGTCATGACCACCGCCGGCGCGTCGGCCGGCATCATCTCCAGCACCACGCGCAGCGCTTCGGTACCGCCGGCCGAGGCGCCCAGCGCGATCAGGCGATCGGTGGTGCGGAAGCGGGTCGCGGCCGCCGGCACCGACGAACGCGATACTGTCGGCGCTGGCGCTGGCGCGGGCGACGCGGCCGCGCGCACCAGCGGGCGCACGTGCGCCTGCGCCGCCGCCTTGACCTTGGCGGTGATTTCGCTCGCGTATTCCTGCAGCCCCCGGGTCACGTCGAGCCTGGGCTTGCTGACGAAATCCACCGCGCCCAGCGCCAGCGCCTGCAGCGTGGCGTCGGCGCCGCGCTCGGTCAGGGAGGAGATCATCACCACCGGCAGCGGCCGCAGCCGCATCAGGTTCTCCAGGAACGCCAGTCCGTCCATGCGCGGCATCTCCACGTCCAGCGTCAGCACGTCGGGGTTGAGGCGCTTGATCTTCTCCCGCGCCAGCAGCGGATCGGCGGCCGCGCCGACGACCTCGATCGCGGGGTCGGCGGACAGGATCTCGGTCAGCATCTGGCGCACCACCGCGGAGTCGTCGACGATCAGCACCCGGCACGCGCCCATCAGAACAGCTCCACGCCGCCGGTGACCGGGGCGCTGGAGAGGCGCGCGCGGATCGCGCTTTCCATCTCCACCACCTCGGCGCCGTGCGCGTGCGGCAGGCGCTGCACGACGACCCGGCCGGTGTGCGGAAAGAACCACACCTTGCGCGGATGGATGCCGCCCAGGTCTTCGCCGACCACGGGAATGCGCTCGGTGGCCAGATACTGGCGCACGAATTCGGCGTTGCGCGTGCCCACCGGATTGGCGGTGAAGCCCTTGAGCACGTTGCCGCCGCCGAATACCTTGGCCTCCAGCCGGCCGCGGCTGGCGCCGCGCTTGAGCAGGTCGTTGATCAGCAGCTCCATCGCGAAGCTGCCGTAGCGCGCCGGCGCGCCGTCGCCGACCTGGCCCTCGGGCAGCAGGAAATGGTTCATGCCGCCCAGCTTCAGCAGCGGATCGCGGATGCACGCGGCCACGCACGAACCCAGCAGGGTGACCAGGGCGATGTCGGTGTCCACCACCAGGTACTGGGTAGGCAGCAGCTTGGCGGCAGCTGTACGGAAACGCGCGTCCTGGTAGCGCAGCACCTGGTCCTCGGCCGCGGGCGCGCGCGCTGGCCTCACTGGCGGGCTCCGGCGCGGCGGTACAGCGTGCGCCCGCAGGGCACGATGATGTCCGCCGCGTGCAGGTAGTTCTCCGAGTGGCCGGTGTAGAGCATCCCGTCGTCGGCCAGGTGCGGCACCAGCCTGGCCAGGATGCCGCGCTGGGTGGGCTTGTCGAAGTAGATCATCACGTTGCGGCAGAACACCGCCACGAACGGCCCGCCCACGTCGTAGCGGGGGCTGAGCAGGTTCAGCGGGCGGAGGTCGATCAGCCGGCGCAGGGCCGGGTGCACGCGGCAGTAGCCCTCGTTGCTGCCCGAGCCGCGCTGGAAATAGCGCCGCTTGAGCCGGTCGTCGAGGCTGGCGATCCGCTCCAGCGGATACACCCCGCGATCGGCGGTGGCCAGCACCTGGGTATCGACGTCGGTGGCGACGATGCGCACGGGCGGGTCCAGCGTGCCGTACGCCTCGCACGCGCTGATGGCGATGGAATAGGGCTCCT
>DATHAV010000315.1:0-3538 GCA_035296505.1 Pseudoxanthomonas sp. | reverse complement strand
GGCCGCCGGCGTTGCTGGCGATCGACCTGCCCGCCCGTTCGCTGCCGGTCAGGGTGACGGCGGCGATGCGCGGGTCGCGGATGACCTCGGCGGCCTGGTCGTTGTCGATGTGCAGCACGCCGAACACCCCTTCCGGCAGTTCCGCGGCCTCGAGCACGTCGGCGATCGCGTCGGCGCAGCGCGGCACGTTGCTGGCGTGCTTGAGCACCGCCACGTTGCCGGCCATCAGGCCCGGCGCCAGGAACCGGAACACCTGCCACAGCGGGAAATTCCACGGCATCACCGCCAACACGCAGCCCAGCGGCTCGTAGCGCACGTAGCTGTTGCTGGCTTCGGTGGCGACCGGCTTGTCCTGCAGGTAGCCGCCGGCGTGGTCGGCGTAGTACTCGCAGGCGACGGCGCACTTTTCGATTTCGGCCAGCGCCTCCTTGCGCAGCTTGCCCATCTCCGCGGTCATCACCCGCTGGATTCCGTGGCGGCGGCGGCGCAGCTCTCCGGCGGCGGCGCGCAGGAAACCGCCGCGCTCGGCCAGCGGGCGCGAAGACCATATTGCAAAAGCCCGCTGCGACGCGGACAGCACGCGTTCGATCGCGGCCCGGTCCATCAGCTCGTGGCGGTACTCGACCTGGCCGGTGGCGGGATTGACGGTTTCGACGGTCATGGGCGGCACCTCTTATCTTTCATTTTCATTAAGCAATCTTATTTTGTAAAAACAACTTGATGGTCCGCCCTCAAAACAAATAAAAACATCTAGATTCAAGGGTTCAAATTGCATCACTATGCCTTCTCCGTAATTTTCGTAATTCATATCGATTACATTCGCCAATTCAGCCATAAAATTAACAACATCCGCCTCCGGATGAAAAAGATCCCTGAATAAAAACCGCACTTCTCCCGTCTTTCCGCTCAACATATCTTCCCAAAACTTTATAAACCATGCCGGGATATTATCTGATGACTCCAAGGCATTGTTCTCAACTATTTCCTGAATCGATTCTTTAAAAGCAATCGTAGGCTCTTTACCCTTCAACTTTCGGTAAAGTTCAACAAAGATGCCTGTCAAGTTTACATTGCTCATTCGATCCTTTATTTATGGCCTTACCTGTTTTTAGGAGAAAGCTAGCTTGCTGCTGCGTCAATTATCTATGGCAAAAGCGATGCTTCGCCTCACTCGCCATCCCTCGATGCCAGCCGCAGATCGCGCCGCCGGCGCTTTTCCTCGCGGTTCATCAGCCACCAGCCCACGAACGCCGCCGCCGACACCGCCACGATCATGATCGTGGCCAGCGCGTTGACCTGCGGGTTGAGGCCGCGGCGCGCGGAGGAGAACACCACCATCGGCAGCGTGGTGGAGTTGGGGCCGCTGACGAAGCTGGCCACGACCACGTCGTCCAGCGACAGCGTGAAGGCCAGCAGCCAGGCGGCGGCGATGGCCGGCGCGATGATCGGCAGGGTGATCAGGAAGAACACCTTGATGCGGTTGGCGCCGAGGTCCATCGCCGCTTCCTCCAGCGACCTGTCCAGTTCGGCCATGCGCGAGGACAGCACCAAGGCGACGAAGGCCAGGGTGAAGGTGACATGGGCGATCCAGATCGACACCATCCCCCGCGGCGCCATGCCCACCAGGCCGCCGAGCGACATGAACAGCATCAGGATCGACAGCCCCAGGATCACCTCGGGCATGACCATCGGCGCGGTGATCAGCGCGCCGAACAGGGTCTTGCCGGGGAAGCGCCGCATGCGCGTCATCACCAGCGCGGCCATGGTTCCCAGCACCACCGCCGCGGTCGCGGTCCAGAACGCGATCCTGACGCTGACCCAGGCCGCGCCCAGCATCTGGTCGTTCTGCAGCAGGCGCCCGTACCACTTGAGCGAGAAGCCCGACCACACCGTCGCCAGCCGGTTCTCGTTCAACGACTGGAACATCAGCACCAGGATCGGCAGGTACAGGAAGGCGAACCCCAGCCCCAGCACCAGCCACGTCGACCAGCGCCGGCCCGCGCTCACGGCAGCCGGTCCTCGATCTGGCGCTGCTGCACGCGGTTGAAGACCAGGATCGGCACCAGCAGCAGGCCCAGCATCACGATGGCCACGGCCGAGGCGGTGGGCCAGTCGCGGTTGTTGAAGAACTCGTTCCACAGCACCCGGCCGATCATCAGCGTGTCCGGCCCGCCCAGCAGCTCGGGGATCACGAACTCGCCCACCGCCGGGATCATCACCAGCATGCAGCCGGCGACGACGCCGGCCGTGGACAGCGGCAGGGTGATCTGTAGGAACGCCTTCCATGGCCTGGCGCCGAGGTCGTAGGCCGCTTCCAGCAGGCGCTGGTCGTGCTTGACCAGGTTGGTGTACAGCGGCAGCACCATGAACGGCAGGTAGCAATAGACGATACCGATGTAGACGGCGGTGGGCGTGTTGGAGATCTGCAGCGGCGCGTCGATCAGGCGCAGCGCCATCAGCGCGTCGTTGAGCAGGCCGTTGGGCTTGAGGATGCCGATCCAGGCGTACACGCGGATCAGGAACGAGGTCCACGACGGCAGGATCACCAGCATCATGGCGATGTTGCGCGCCGAAGGCGGCAGGCGCGCGATCGCATATGCCATCGGGTAGCCGATCAGCAGGCACAGCAGGGTGGAGATGCCGGCGATCTCGATCGAGCTCAGGTAGGCCTGGAGGTACTGCGAGTCGGTGAACAGGCCGATGTAGTTGCCGAGGTTGAGCTTGAGCGACAGGGCGTTGTCCACGTACTCCAGCACCGGCGTGTACGGCGGGATGGCGATGGCCAGGCGCGAGAAGGAGATCTTGAGCACGATCAGGAACGGGATCGCGAAGAACACCAGCAGCCACAGGTACGGCACGCCGACCAATGCCCAGCGCGCCCGCGGCAACAGCCTGCGCAGCGGCGTGCTCACCGAATCGCGCTCATGAGGTCATACCCATGGAATCGGGCTCATGACGTCAGCACCACGCCTTCGATGTCGCCCCACGACACCCACACCTCGTCGTTCCAGGTGAAGCCCTCCCTGGCCCAGCGCTGCAGGTTGGTGAAGTTGGACATGAAGCGGAAGCCGCCGGGCAGGCGCACGTGGTAGACGGAATGGCTGCCGAAGTAGACGATGTCCTCGATCACCCCGCGCACCTTGTTGTAGCCCTGCGCGGGCTCCTGCTTGCCGATGACCGTCTTCTCCGGGCGCACCCCGAACCACACCGCCTGGCCCTGGAAGCCGCTGATGCCGTGGCCGACGCGGATGACCGAATCGAACGCGGGCGAGCGCAGGGTGGCGTAGTCGCGCTCGTCTTCGTCGATCACCGCCTCGACCAGGTTCACCGAACCGATGAACTCGGCGGCGAAGCGGCTGTTGGGCTGCTCGTAGATCTCGTCCGGCGTGCCCACCTGGCGGATGCGCCCGGACTCCATCAGCGCGATGCGCGTGGCCATGGTCATGGCCTCCTCCTGGTCGTGGGTGACCATCACGCAGGTGACCCCGGAGCGTTCGATGATGGACACCAGCTCCAGCTGCATCCGCGAACGCAGCTT
>DATHAV010000314.1:0-1758 GCA_035296505.1 Pseudoxanthomonas sp. | reverse complement strand
GCCGCCGCTGGCCGAGAAGCACACGAACGGCGAGCCGATCTCCAGGGCGCGCTCGGCGCCCAGGGCGAAGCGCTCGCCCACGACCGAGCCCATGGAGCCGCCCATGAACGCGAAATCGAACGCGGCGGCCACCAGCGGGCGCTCCTTGAGCAGGCCCTGCAGCACGATCAGCGCATCGCGCTCGCCGGTGGATTTCTGGCTGGCCTTGATGCGGTCGGCGTACTTCTTCTGGTCCTTGAACTTGAGCGCGTCGGTCGGCCCCAGCGCGGCGCCGATCTCCTGGGTGCTGTCGCGGTCGAATAGCGCCGCCAGCCGCGCGCGCGCGCGGATCGCCCTGTGGAAGCCGCACTTGGGGCAGACCTCGAGGTTTTCCTCCAGTTCGGGCCGGTACAGGACCGCGCCGCATCGGTCGCACTTCTCCCACAGGCCCTCGGGCACGGTGCGCTTGCTCTTGGCGCCTCCGCCCTGGGTGCGTATGCCCGAGGGCATCAGTTTGCTCAACCAGCTCATGCGCGTGCGGATTCTCGGTCAGGTTCGGCGCCGGCGCCGGAGTCTATCGCAGAGCCAAGCGGCGGGTCAGCGTCCAGCGCCTGGCGCAGGGGGACCAGGAAATCGATGGCGCGCGCGCAGGCCTGGTCCGCATCGGCCGCGCCGGCCAGCGCCTCGACCAGCGCGCTGCCCACGACCACGCCATCGGCCTCCATGGACATCGCGCGCGCGCTGCCCGCGTCCTTGATGCCGAAACCCGCCACCACCGGCACCCTGGACTGCCCGCGGATCGCGCGCAGGCGCCTGCCTGCCGCTTCGGTATCCAGATGTCCGGCGCCGGTCACGCCCGAGAAGCTGACGTAGTAAAGGTAGCCCCGTGCCCTGGCGCACAGCGTGGCCATGCGATCGGGCGTGGTGGTGGGGGACGCCAGCGCGATCAGATCGAGCCCATGGCCGGAGAAGATCTCCAGCAGCTCGGCGCTCTCCTCCGGCGGCAGGTCGACCAGCAGCACGCCGTCGACGCCGGCGGCCACCGCCTCGGCCGCGAACCGCGCGTTGCCGTGGATCTCGATCGGGTTGAGGTAGCCCATCAGCACCATCGGCGTGTCGTTGTCGCGCCGGCGGAATTCCCGCACCGCCCGCAGCACGAAGCGCAGTCCGGCCCGGCGCGCCAAGGCGCGCTCGGAACTGCGCTGGATGGTGGGACCGTCGGCCATCGGGTCGGAAAACGGAACCCCCAGTTCGATCACGTCGGCGCCCGCCGCGACCAAGGCATGCATGACCGGCACGGTGGACTCCAGCGACGGGTCGCCGGCGGTGATGAATGGAATCAGCGCCTTGCGGACGGCGGTTTCCAGTTGCGCGAAGCGGGTTTCGATTCGACTCACGGTCAGAGGCTCGATGGATCCTCTCCTGACGGGAGAGGGTGGATGAGGGGACGGCGAATTGCTTGGCTCGGTTCGGACCGCGTCGCCGCTCGCGCTGAGAGCCTCGCCCGTGGCGGCGGATTCGCGCAAAGCCTTTTGTGCGGCGCAGGAATTCCTATAGATCGAAGCCCTCGCGCTGGGCGATGGTCTGCACGTCCTTGTCGCCGCGGCCGGACAGGTTGCACAGCACCAGCGCATCCCTGGGCAGCTCGCGGGCGAGCTTCACGGCCTGGGCGATGGCGTGGCTGGATTCCAGCGCCGCCAGGATGCCTTCGGTGCGCGCCAAGGTGTGGAACGCAGCCAGCGCTTCGTCGTCGGTGATGCCGAGATACTCGGCGCGCCC
>DATHAV010000313.1:0-2431 GCA_035296505.1 Pseudoxanthomonas sp. | reverse complement strand
ATGCGCGCCTGGCCCCAGTCCGGCACCCACGCGACGTTTCCGATGGCCGCCAGCGCGTTGCGCCGCAGGTTCGCCTTCTCCATCGAGATGAACCACTGCGGCGTCGCCCGGAACGCGACCGGCGTCTTGTGCCGCCAGCAGTGCGGATAGCTGTGCTCGAACATCGAGTGAGCCAGCAGCGCCCCCGCGTCGCGCAATGGCTGCAGCAGGGCCTTGTTGGCTTTCCAGATATGCATGCCGGCCAGGGCGACATCGCGCGCCGGAGGCGTGTTGGGCAGGTAGACGCCGCGTCCATCGACCGGATTCAGCTGCCAGGCGGCGTAGCGGTCCAAGAGTCCGTACTGCATGCCGACGCTGAAGTCCTCCTGGCCGTGCCCGGGCGCGGTGTGCACCGCACCGGTGCCCTCCTCGGCCGACACGTGGTCCCCGAGGATCAGCGGAATGTCGCGTTCGGCGTAGAACGGATGCGCGCACAGCAGCCCCTCCAGCGCCGCGCCCTTGGCCTGGGCATGCACCACCACTTCGTCGATGCCGTAGCGCTGCAGCGCGCGGCCGGCCAGCGCCTCGGCCAGCACCAGCCAGCGACGCGTGCCGTCGCGCGCCGGGCCTTCGACCAGCACGTAGTCCAGTTCGCCACCGAGCGAGATCGCCAGCGACGCCGGCAGCGTCCACGGCGTGGTGGTCCAGATCGGGATCGCGAGCTCCACGCCCTGGTCGAGCGCGACGTCGAACGCCGCCGCCAGCGCCCCGGGATCGCGCGATGCGTAGGCGACGTCGACCGCATGCGACACCTTGTCCTGGTACTCGATTTCCGCCTCGGCCAGCGCCGAGCCGCAGTCGAAGCACCAGTGCACCGGCTTGACCCCGCGCGCCAGGTGGCCGCGTTCGACAATGCGCGCCAGCGCGCGCAGCATGTCCGCCTCGTACTTGAAGTCCAGCGTGCGGTACGGCCGCCGCCAGTCGCCCAGTATTCCGAGGCGCTGGAAATCGTCGCGCTGGCTGTCGATCTGCTCCAGCGCGTACTCGCGGCACTTGGCCCGGAACTGCGCCGCGTCGAGCCTGTCGCCGACCTTGCCGTGCTTCTTCTCTACCGCGATCTCGATCGGCAGGCCGTGGCAGTCCCAGCCGGGCACGTACGGCGCATCGAAGCCGGAGAGGTACTTCGACTTGACGATGATGTCCTTGAGGATCTTGTTGACCGCATGGCCGATGTGGATGGCGCCGTTGGCGTACGGCGGGCCGTCGTGCAGCACGAAGCGCGGCCGGCCCCGCGCCTGCTTGCGCAGCCGCGAATACAGGTCGCCGGCCTGCCAGCGCGCGAGGGTCTGCGGTTCGCGCTCGGGCAGATCGCCGCGCATCGGGAAATCGGTGGCGGGCAGGTTCAGGGTTGCCTTGTAGTCCTGGGTCACGCGGTGGCTCTTTTTTGATGTTCGGAAAGGGTCTGGCGCGCCAGCCCGGCGTCGCGCTGCATCTGCCGGGTCAGCGCCGGCAGATCGGCGAATTTCTCTTCGTCCCGCAGTTTGGCGATGAACTCGACTTCGATATGCCGGCCATACAGATCGCCATCGAAGTCGAACAGGTGCACCTCCAGCAGCGGCTTCACGCCATCGACCGTTGGCCGGGTGCCGAAACTCGACACAGATGCGTACCGCCCCTCGCCGACCCCGTGCACCCAGGTGGCGTAGATGCCCGACAGGGCCGGGGTCTTCGGGAAGCGGATATTGGCGGTGGGAAACCCCAGGGTGCGGCCCAGCTGCCTGCCGCGCACCACGCGGCCGCCGATGGAGTACGGGCGGCCCAACATGCGCGCGGCGGCAACGAATCCGCCCTTGCCGAGCGCTTCGCGGATCCGCGTGCTGGAGACGCGCTCGCCCTGCACGTGCACCGGCTCGATCGCGCCGGCGCTGAAACCCAGCTCGCCGCCGAGCGCGTGCAGCGAATCCAGGTCACCGCCGCGCCGATGGCCGAAGCGGAAGTCCGGACCGATCCAGACCGCGCGCGCGCGCAGGCGCTGCGACAGTACGCGCCGGGCGAAGGTTTCCGCGTCCATGGCCGCGAGTGCGGCATCGAAGCGCAGCAACCCGATGCTGTCGGCGCCGAGCCCGCTCAGGCCGATGAACCGCGCACGCGGCAGGCTGAGCCTGGGCGGCGGCATACCCTGCGAGAAGAACTCGCGCGGCAGCGGTTCGAAGCTCAATGCGACAGCGGGAAGGCCACGCTCGCGGGCACGCGCGACGGCGTGGCGCACCAGCGCCCGATGGCCCAGGTGCAGACCGTCGAAAGCGCCAATGCAGACCACGCTACCGTGCGGGAACAACGCCCCGCCATCGACGTCACGAAACAGCCTGCTCATCGGCGCCAGTATAGCGACAAGCCCCTGGCGGCCATGCCTCACCGGTGCCTGAGTTCGCGCGGGCGCCAGCCGGCGGCC
>DATHAV010000312.1:0-3631 GCA_035296505.1 Pseudoxanthomonas sp. | reverse complement strand
GCCTGGGCGACATCGCCGAAGTGCGCCGCGGCTTCGCCGACCCGGCGGCGCCGAAGATGCGCTTCATGGGCCAGGACGCGATCGGCCTGGCGGTGGCGATGAAGGACGGCGGCGACATCATCGCCCTGGGCAAGGCGCTGGACGCCGAGTTCGAGCGCTTGCAGCGGACCCTGCCGCTGGGCATGCAGCTGCGCAAGGTGTCCGACCAGCCGCACGCGGTGCAGGAGTCGGTGGGCGAATTCGTGCGGGTGCTGACCGAAGCGGTGGCGATCGTGCTGCTGGTGAGCTTCTTTTCGCTGGGTTGGCGCACCGGGCTGGTGGTCGCGGTGTCGATCCCGTTGGTGCTGGCGATGACGTTCGCGGTAATGCAGTACTTCGGCATCGGCCTGCACAAGATATCGCTGGGCGCGCTGGTGCTGGCGCTGGGCCTGCTGGTGGACGACGCGATCATCGCGGTGGAGATGATGGCGATCAAGATGGAGCAGGGCTTCGACCGCATGCGCGCGGCCAGCTACGCCTACGAATCGACCGCCTTCCCCATGCTCACCGGCACCCTGGTGACCGCCGCCGGTTTCCTGCCGATCGCCACGGCGGCATCGGGCACCGGCGAATACACGCGCTCGCTGTTCCAGGTGGTGAGCATCGCCCTGGTGGTGTCGTGGATCGTCGCGGTGCTGTTCATCCCCTACCTGGGCGACAAGATGCTGCCCGACCTGCACGCGCCGCGCGCGCCCAGGCACGGATCGATCGCCGCACGCTGGGGCGCGTGGCGGCTGCGCCTGGCCGACCGCCATCCGGCGTTCGAGCGCTGGCTGGTACCCAAGCCGCCCGATTCGCACCAGGCGGATCCGTACCAGCGGCCGTTCTACCGGCGCTTCCGCACGCTGCTGGACGCCTGCCTGCGCCACCGCTGGCTGGTGATCGGGGCGACCGCGGCCGCGTTCGCGCTGTCGATCGCGCTGTTCCGCTTCGTGCCGCAGCAGTTCTTCCCCGATTCGGCGCGGCCGGAGCTGATGGTGGACCTCGAACTGGCCGAGGGTTCGTCGCTGCGCGCCACCCGGGCCCAGGCCGAGCGCCTGGAGAAGATGCTGGCCGAGCGCGCAGGCGTGGAGAACTACGTGGCCTACGTCGGCTCCGGCTCGCCGCGTTTCTACCTGCCCCTGGACCAGCAGCTGCCGCAGGCCAATTTCGCCCAGTTCGTGGTGCTGTCCAAGGACATCGAGTCGCGCGAGTCGCTGCGCGCCTGGCTGATCGAGGACGTCGCCCGGCGCTTTCCCGAAGCGCAGTTCCGGGTCACCCGGCTCGAGAACGGCCCGCCGGTCGGGTATCCGATCCAGTTCCGCGTCTCGGGCGAGCACATCGACCAGGTGCAGGCGCTGGCGCGCGAGGTCGCCGCGCAGGTGCGCGCCAATCCGAACGTCGGCAACGTCAACCTCGACTGGGACGAGCCCAGCAAGGTGATCCGGCTGCGGATCGACCAGGACCGCGCGCGCGCGCTGGGCGTGAGCACCACCGACGTCTCCCACTTCCTGACCAGTTCGCTGTCGGGACTGAGGGTCAGCACCTACCGCGAAGGCAACGAGCTGATCGAGATCCTGCTGCGCGGCCCGCGGGACGAACGCGCGCGGCTGGACCTGCTCGGCAGCCTCGCCGTGCCCACCGCCAACGGCAGCGTGCCGCTGTCGCAGATCGCCGGCCTCGAGTACGCGTTCGAGGACGGCATCATCTGGCACCGCGACCGTTTGCCCACGGTCACGGTGCGCGCCGACATCCGCGACGGCATCACCGCCCCCGGCGTGGTGGCGCAGATCCTGCCGACGCTGGAGGACATCCGGGCGCGCCTGCCGCAGGGCTACCTGCTGCAGACCGGCGGCACGGTGGAGGATTCGGGCCGCGGGCAGCGGTCGATCATCGCCGGGGTGCCGCTGTTCCTGCTGGCGGTGGCCACGCTGCTGATGCTGCAGCTGCGCAGTTTCTCGCGCGCCGCGCTGGTGGCGCTGACCGCGCCGCTGGGGCTCATCGGCGTGACCCTCGCGCTGCTGGTGTTCCGGGTGCCGTTCGGCTTCGTGGCGATGCTCGGCACGATCGCCCTGTCGGGCATGATCATGCGCAACTCGATCATCCTGATCGACCAGATCCAGCAGGACATCGACGCCGGCCACGACCGCTGGCACGCCGTCATCGACGCCACCGTGCGCCGCTTCCGCCCGATCGTGCTGACCGCGCTGGCCGCCGTCCTGGCGATGATCCCGCTGTCGCGCAGCGCGTTCTTCGGGCCGATGGCGGTGGCCATCATGGGCGGCCTTACCGTCGCGACGGTGCTGACGCTGCTGTTCCTGCCGGCGCTGTACGCGGCCTGGTTCAGGATCAAGCCGGGGGAAGGCGGCGTTCGGTCCTGACCGGTGAGGTTTATCCCGCGGCTTGGCCTGCGGCACTGCCTCCGCCACGCGGCGATGATGCCGGTGCTGGTGCGAGGCCTACCGGAATCGCGTGCGGAACTTCACAGTTCGCCGTCCACTCGCCGGCCGACGCTCAAACCCGGGGGTTCACGGCCGCTATCGGAGGGGACCCATCAGCGGAGTGCCGCCATGCCATTGCCAGCGGAACCAGCCTCGGCGCATGCAGCGGCCGCGGAACATCGCTTCCTGCCCGATGCGCCGGTCGCCCTGATTTCGGTGGCGGTCGACGGCACGGTGCGCGGCGCGAACCGCGCGGCGGCCGACCTGCTGGGAACCGGCGTCGCCTCGCTGTGCGGAGTTTCATGCGAACGCATCTGGGGCCTGCCGATGGACGCACTGCGCGGCCAGGAGGGCGTATGGTCGGCGCCGGGCGACAGCGCGCGCCGGGTGCGCTACCAGCGCGAGGCCGACGGCGACGGCTGGATGCTTTCGCTGCCGCATGCCGAGACCGCCGCGCTGCTGCGCGATCTCGAGGCGCTGGCCAGGGACGCGGCGCCGTTGGTCGAGTCGCCCCACCTCAGGCCGCTGCTCGATCGGCTGCAGCGGGAGCAGGGCGAGCGCGAGCTGGTCGAACGCGCCGGGCAGCGCCTTGCCGACTGCCGCCTCGACCTGGGCCTGGAGGCCCACCAGCGCGCCTTGCCGGCCGCGCGCCGCCTGGCCGCCGGCTTCGCCAATGTCGCCGAGTCGATCCGCCAGGCATCGGCGCTGTCGGTGCGGATCGCCGACGAGGTGCCGCACGTGGTGGCCGAGAACAGCGAGCTGGTGCAGCAGTCCAAGGCGCAGGTCGCGGCGCTGGAGGGCGTGCGCGGGTCCAGCGCGCGCCTGCTGGAGAGCCTGCGCGGCGCGGGCGAGGAACTGCAGGCGGTGATCGCCCTGGCCGCCACCGCCGATGCCGGCGCGCGCGAGGGCGCGGAGGCGTCGCGCCTGCTGGGAGAGTCGATGCGCGAGGTGGAGCGGCGTTCGGCCCGCGCCGGGGAGGTGATCGAGGTCATCGACTCGGTCGCCTTCCAGACCAACATCCTGTCGATCAACGCGCGCATCGAAGCCGCGCGCGCGGGCGAGGCCGGGCGCGGTTTCGCGGTGGTGGCCGACGAGATCCGCCGGCTGGCCGACTGCGCGGCGTCGGCGGCCCGCGACGTGCGCGCGATCATCGACGAAACCAGCACGGCACT
>DATHAV010000311.1:0-5303 GCA_035296505.1 Pseudoxanthomonas sp. | reverse complement strand
ATCGAGCTTGGCCTGGGTCGCCGCGACCGCCTCGTTGGCGGCCAGTACCGCGGCCGCGCCCTGCTGGTAGAACGAAGGCTGGTTGAGCACGGCCGTGCGCTCGGCCAGCTCGTTTTCCAGCGCCTCGATCGTCGCGGGCAGCGCCTCGAGTTCGCGTGCATCTTTGTAATTGAGCTTGCGCTTCGACGCCTCGGCCGCGGCCGGCTGCGCCGGGCCCGGCGAAGGTTTTGCCGGCGTCGCGGACTCGGCGTTGAACAGCGACTTCGGCCGCTGCCGCACCCAGTCGCTGTAGCCGCCCACGTAATCGGCCAGGCGCCCGCCGCCTTCCAGTACCAGGGTGCTGGTGACCACGTTGTCGATGAACTCGCGGTCGTGGCTGACCAGCAGCAGGGTGCCCTGGTACTCGCCCAGCAGTTCCTCGAGCAGCTCCAGGGTTTCCACGTCCAGGTCGTTGGTCGGTTCGTCCATCACCAGCAGGTTGGACGGCTGGGCGAACAGCTTGGCCAGCAGCAGGCGATTGCGTTCGCCGCCCGACAGCCGGGTGATCGGCGCCCGCGCCCGCTCGGGCGAGAACAGGAAATCCTGCAGGTAGCCGACGATGTGCTTGCGGCTGCCGTTGACCTCGATGAAGTCGCGCCCTTCGGCCACGTTCTCCAGCGCGTTGCGGGTGTCGTCCAGCTGGCTGCGGTGCTGGTCGAAATACGCCACCTGCAGCCCGGTGCCCAGCCGCACCTCGCCCCGCTGCGGCCGCAGCTCGCCCAGCATGATCTTCAGCAGCGTGGACTTGCCGGCGCCGTTGGGGCCGAGGATGCCGACGCGGTCGCCGCGCATGATCGTGGCCGACGCGTCGTCCAGCAGCACGCGCCCGTCGTAGGCTTGGGTGACGCGCTCGAACTCGATCACCTTCCTGCCCGAGTTCTGCGCCGCCGACGCCTCCATGCGCACGTTGCCGCCCAGTTCGCGCCGCTGCGCGCGCTCGCGGCGCATCGCCTTGAGCGCGGTCACGCGGCCCTCGTTGCGGGTGCGGCGGGCCTTGATGCCCTGGCGGATCCACACTTCCTCCTGCGCCAGCAGCTTGTCGAAGCGCGCGTTTTCCTGCGCCTCGGCATGCAGGCGCTCCTCGCGCCGGCGCAGGTAGTCGTCGTAGTCGCCGGGCCAGCTGGTGACCCGGCCGCGGTCGATCTCGACGATGCGCGTGGCCAACGCGCGCAGGAAGCTGCGGTCGTGGGTCACGAACACGATGCTGCCCTCGAACTGCCTGAGGAAGCCCTCGAGCCAGGCGATGGCGTCGATGTCCAGGTGGTTGGTCGGCTCGTCCAGCAGCAGGATGTCCGGCTTGCGCACCAGCGCCTGGGCCAGCAGCACGCGGCGCTTCATCCCGCCCGACAGCGCGGCGAAGTCGGCGTCCTCGGGCAGTTCCAGCCTGGCCAGCACCTGCTGCACGCGCAGGTCCAGGTCCCAGCCGTGCTGCGCCTCGATCCGCTCCTGCGCATCGCCCATCGCCTGCATGTCGCCGTCGTGCAGCGCGCGGTGGTACCGGGCCAGCAGGCGGCCGAGGTCGCCCAGGCCTTCGGCGACCACGCCGAACACGGTGCCCGAGGCGTCCTGCGGCACTTCCTGCGCCATGCGCGCGACCACCGCGCCGTTCTGCAGCCGCACCTCGCCGTCGTCGGGGCTGAGTTCGCCGGCCAGCAGCCGCATCAGGGTGGACTTGCCGGCGCCGTTGCGGCCCACGATGCAGACGCGCTCGTTGCGCTCCAGCGTGAGGTCGACCTGTTCGAGGAGGAGCGGTCCGCCGATGCTGAAATCGACGCGCTGCAGCTGCATGAGTGACATGCGCCATTGTAGCGGGCTTGCACAGGCCGCCGCGGACCTCCACGTGCAGCGGCTAAAGCCGTTGCGCTAGCGAAAGGATTGACACATCGGCGACCTCGGAAACCCGCTCGACTCGCCATTTCCCGGCCCTCTGATCGGGAAACAGGATGGGGACTTCAAAGCAATCCGGCGTGGCCGCGCAATGCGGAAACGGTGGTGGCCAAGCCCTGGTGCAAGTAAGCGTCGAACAACTCCTCGACCGACCTGGGCGGGTTCCTGAGCGAGGCCCGTTGATCGCGCACCGCCTTGCATACCGCCGCAGGGTCGAGATCGAAGGCATGTCCAATGAACTCGTCCTGATGCTGCGCGGCAAGCCCATAAGCGGCCAGGGCCGATTCCGGGAAGTCCTTGAGGTTGTAGGTCACGATCGCGCCGGCACCGCACATTATCGCCGCCGCCAGCACGTGACGGTCATCCGGATCGGGCAGTTGCAGACTCGCCTCAAGGGATTGGTAGCCTTCCACGAGGGCATCAGGGACGGCTGCGTCCATCTGCTGCCGGGTCCATTCAAGGTCGGCCGGCTGCAGGTCCGGACGCTGACGCAGGAGTGCCGTCATCCATTCCTGATGGATGCGCTTCGACCAGCGTGCGCGGTAGAGACCGGACAGCGCCAGGTGCATCAGCAGATCCCGCAGCGGTGCCGGATACAGCACGCAGGCGTCGTAGACCGCCACGAAACCCGCCATGCGTCAGTAACCCATGCCGAGCTTCTGCGCCTGCTCTGCCAGCGCATCCAGCGCTGCCTTGCTCTGGGCCATGCGCTGTGCGCGGTAGTCAAGCAGGTCGCGAAAATACACCCGCCGATGCGTGCCGACCTTGCGGTGCGGCAAATCGCCGCGCTCCACCAGTCCCACCAGATGCGGGCGCGACACGCCCAAGAAGTCCGCGGCCTGTTGGGTGGTCAGCTCGGCATGGATCGGGACGATGCTGACCGCATTGCCCTCGGCCATGTTGGCCAGGATGTCGACCAGCATCCTCAGCGCCGCCACCGGCACCTCGATCTCGCCCTCGCCATCGATCACCCGCAGGCGCGCGGTCGGACCGTGGCCGATGCAGGCGGCCAGCAGGCGGCTGCTGTCGCGCGCCAGTTCGGCCTCAACGGGAGTAGGGAGAATATTCGGCAGGTCGCTGCGCAATGCGTTCATCACAGGTAAGTCCACAGGGCCAGCCCGCATCGGCCGGACCTGAAGTCTACCTCATCAAACGAAATAAACGAAACAAGCATTGGCGCAACAGTCCTTACTCAGAATACGAGGACGCTGTCGATGTCGCCGGCGGCCAGCGCGTTCATGTAGCCCAGCACCAGATCGCGGGTGCGGTAGCGACCGAAGGCCGCTTCGTCGGCGGCGCGGACGATCGGAAAAGTGTCCAGGACATAGCCGGCCTCGTCCCGGTCCAGGCCGTACAGGCGGAAGAACAGCGCGTCGAGCCGGGCCATGCGGTGACGGCGGTCTTCGGCTTCCCACACGAACGGCGAACCATCGAACCCGAGGTCGCGGGCGAACGGCGCCAGATCGTGCGCGGTGTAACTCAAGCGCAGCACTTCGCGGCGGACGAGATCGGCCACGGTGCCGGGGCCGAGCGGTTCGGCGAAGCGGGCGGGCGCAATCAGGGGCAGTTGCTCGACCAGATACAGGTTTAGATTTTGCCCCTGCACTTTTTGTCGGCAAACGAAATCCAGAACCAAGGAATTCAAATTGGCGAGCAGCAACGTGGACTCGCCAGCGCTGTTGGAAACAAGCATCGGCAACGAGTTGCCATAGCCTGCCAGTGGGCAAATGGACGCGATCATCGTGCGGACGTTGGTCGGTGCAGTCACATGTTTGAATGCCAATGTCCAGCCACAGTCGATGAGCTGATTTGGAACTTCCGCTGTTACCCAAGCCTGCGGCGCCGGCAGCCATCCTATGTCCGCGTGCTGCAGCGCCGTGGCCGGCAGCGGCTGCGCAGGCCGATGCAGGTTCTGCGGATTCACCGCCACGCTGGCGGCCCGATGGTCGTAGGCCTGCACCATCTTGCCCTCGTACAGCGGCACGTAGTCTTGGCCACCGCACTTCCAGCGATTCGCCGCGACCTTGTAGCCGCCCTGTTCGATAAGCCAGCCCTCGGTCTTGAACAGCCCCGAATCGTTGGTCATATCAAACATGCGCGTGTAGCGCACCGGCCAGACCGACTGCGCCGGCTGCGGCGGGGTCAGGCGCTGCGGCCGGCGATCGACCAGCACCGGGTTGTGCCGGTAGATCCGCGTGGTGAGGTCGGCATCGCGCTGGCTGCGGAAGATCGGCGCGGTGCCGGTGTTGGGATTGACCGCGGCAAAGTCCGCCGGCCCCAGCTGGATCGTGCGCGCCGGCAGGTCCTCGACCCGGTGCACCGGGTGGAAGCGAAGCTGCGCGCCGCGCCGCCGAACACCAGCGCGCTGAACTTGAAGCTGGCATGCACGTCCGGGAAGAACGCTTTCCGGTTCTCGAAATCGAACAGCGCGCCGAGCCGCCCGGTGGTGGACAGGCTGCGGAAGAACTCGGACGCGCCCTTGTCGGCGCTGATGCCCGAGGGCACCAGCAGCGCGACGATGCCATCGCCGCGGACCAGCGCCTGCGCGCGCTCGATGAACAGCGAGTACAGGTTGATGTCGCCGCCGGAGAGCAACGGGTAGGCGCCGCAGTCGCGGGCGACGTTGGCCATGGTATCGGCACGCGCGCTGGCCGCGGCATAGTCGGCCCACAGCGGATCGCCGGCGGCCTGCAGTCCGCGGATCATGCGCGTGCGGTCGGCCGCGCGCGACTGCTGGGCGATCGCGGGGCGGCGTTCGGCGAACCATTCCACCTGCTGCAGCTTCAGACGGTCCCACGGCGGATTGCCGAGCATCACGTCGAAGCCGCCCTGCGGAGTGCCTGTTTCCAGTCCGCGCCAGGCGGTGGGGAAGGCGAGTTCCCAGTGCAGGAACGCTTCCTGCGCCGCCAGCGCGCGGCATTGGTCGAGCAGCGCATTGATCGCGGCGACCTTGGGCGCAATCCTCGATGGTGTTGCCGGTGGCGCCGTGCTGCAGCACGATCAGCAGGTTGTCGCCGAAGCGCCCCGACAGCAGGTCGGCCAGCGCAGCATGCCTGTCGCCGCGCTGCCGGGGCGGCGTATCCAGTGGCGCGATCCAGCGCAGCGCCTGCCAGAAATCCAGCAGTCGCACCAACGGCGCCAGGGTTTTCTGCGATTCCTCCATCAGGTGCTTGGACTGGTTCACTTCGGCGATATCGACATCGGTCAGTTCGCCGATGGCCCGCAGCGATTCGGAGGCGATGCCGATGGTCCTCAGGTCGTTCTCGGCGAACAGGCCGCCGCGTCGGCGCAACTCGCCTATGACCTCGCCCAGCCGCTCGCCGCACAGCGCATCGCCGCAGCGCAGATGGTGGTCCAGGAACGACAGCGGCGCGCCG
>DATHAV010000310.1:0-8553 GCA_035296505.1 Pseudoxanthomonas sp. | reverse complement strand
CAGCGCGACGTGATGCTGTTCGCCTCCAACGGCAAGGCGGTGCGTTTTTCCGAGAAGGAAGTGCGCAGCACCGGCCGCAACACCACCGGCGTGCGCGGCATCCGCCTGGCCAAGGGCGAACGCGTGCGCAGCCTGATCGTGGTCGACGGCGAGGGCGACATCCTCACCGCCAGCGAGCGCGGTTTCGGCAAGCGCACGCCGGTGGAGGATTACCCGCGCAAGGGCCGCGGCACCCAGGGAGTGATCGCGCTGCAGACCACCGCCCGCAACGGCCAACTGGTGGGCGCGGTGCAGCTGTCCGACCACCACGAGGTGCTGCTGATCTCCGACGGCGGCACCCTGGTGCGCACGCGCGCGGCGGGCATCTCCCAGGTCGGCCGCAACACCCAGGGCGTGACCCTGATCAAGCTGGCCCAGGACGAGACGCTGCAGGCGGTCGAACGCCTCGACGCCTCGCTGGACGAAGTCGAAGACATCGTGGGCGACGGACCAGCGGGCGACCAACCGCTGCAGCCGGGAGCGCAGCCGCTGCCTCCTGCCTGATCCGCTGAACCCGCCAAGGCCCCGGCCTTGGGGCGATCGACCGAAGGTGCCTGCCCAGCGAACGGGGGAGGCACCGCCGGTTCGCAAGGTACCGCGGCAGACGGTCGTCGATCCATGCCGGGAAAATTCCTGGCGATTCGCCCGCCCCGCGCGCTCCGCGCCGCCGGCTCCAGGCGTGCGTCTCCGCACCCTATACTGCGGCATCTTGGGACGTCAGGAACAACGATGCGCAAGGGATTGGCAGTCGGCGTCGCGGCAAGCGTGGTTTTGGTCCGGAACCGCGCGTTTTTCGCGCTGGCCCTGACGCTTTTGCTGGGCGCGTGCGAACGCAACCAGACCGGGCAGCTGCCGGCGGTCAGCGGCGAGCCGATCAAGGCGACCCAGGAGAAGGTCGAGGGTTTTGCCCTCGCCAACGCCTATCCCGACCAGCATGACAGCGATCTGGCGATCGCCCTGGAATTCAGCCGCCCCCTGGTGGGCTCCCAGAACTTCGACCGCCTTCTCGCGGTGACCGACGAGAGCGGCGCGGCGGTGGAGGGAAGCTGGGTGATGGACGACGACGGCCGGATCCTGCGCTTCCCGTCGGTGGAGGCGGCCAAGGACTACGAAGTGCGGGTGCGCGCCGACCTGCTGGCGGCCGACGGCACGCGCCTGGGCAGGGAACTCGAAAGGAAGGTGCACACCGGCGAACTCGAACCGGCGGTCGGCTTCGCCTCGCAGGGCAGCGTGCTGCCGGCGCGGGAAAGCCGTGGCCTGCCGGTCGTCTCGCTCAACGTGGAGGAGGTCGACGTCGAGTTCCTGCGCGTGGAGGAGAAATCGCTGCCGCGGTTCTTCGCCGAGTACCAGCGCGGCGGTCGACGCGGCAGCTGGGACCTGGACAACGAATCCAAGGAAAATCCCTCGCTGAGCAGGCTCGCCAGGCCGGTGTACGTCAACCGCTTCGTGCTGGGCGGCAAGCGCAACGAGCGCGCGGTGACCTACCTGCCGGTGCAGGACATCGCCGAACTGCAGGAGCCCGGGCTGTACTTCGCGGTGATGAAGCGCGCGGGCAGGTTCTCCGACCAGCTGGAGACCGCGTTCTTCACCGTCAGCGACATCGGCCTGCACGTGCGCGCGTACAAGGACAAGCTGTTCGTGCATACCGCGTCGCTGCAGAACGGCGCGGGGCTGGGGGCGGTCGAACTGCGCGTGCTCGATCCGGAGGGCGAGGTGTTCCTGAAGGGCGAGACCGACCGCAACGGCAACGCGCTGCTCAACTACACGCTGCAGGCCGGGCACGTGCTGGTCGCGCGCCGCGGCACCGACGTATCGATGCTGCCGTTCAACCAGCCGGCGCTGGACCTGTCCGAATTCGCCGTGGCCGGCCGCCAGGCGGCATGGTTCGACGTGTTCGCCTGGTCCGGCCGCGACCTGTACCGCCCGGGAGAAACCGTGCGGGTCAACGCGCTGCTGCGCGACAACGACGGCCGCGCGACCAAGCCGCAGCCGGTGTTCCTGCGTCTGAAGCAGCCCGACGGCAAGACCTTCCGCGAGACCCGCCTGCAGCCGGGGCCGAGCGGCTATTTCAGCTTCGAGCAGACCATTCCGGTGGAAGCGCCGACCGGGCGCTGGCAGGTGGAGTTCCGCACCGATCCTTCAGCCAAGGAGGCGGTGGAGGGCATGACCCTGCGGATCGAGGAATTCCTGCCCGAACGCATGAAGCTGGACCTGGAGGCAGCGCAGGCCGTGCTCAGGCCGGGCGCGCCGTTGAAGCTGCGCGCCAAGGCCGCTTATCTCTACGGCGCGCCGGCGGCCGACAACCGCTTCACCGCCAAGCTCGCGGTCGCGGTCGAGCAGCACCCGGTCGAACGGCTGCCCGGCTACTTCTTCGGCGATCCCACCCTGGAGCTGCCCAAGGAGGCCAAGGACATCATCGACGCCAGCTTCGATGCTCAGGGATCGTTGGAGCAGGACATCCCGCTGCCTGTCGAAGCCAAGCCGACCAGCACCATTGCCGTGATCGTGTCCGGCAGCGTGTACGAAACCGGCGGGCGCACGGTCAACCGCACGCTCAAGCGCGTGCTGTGGCCGGCCAACGCACTGGTCGGCATCCGGCCGTTGTTCGACGACGAGGAAGGTTCCGACGCCAACGGCAGCGCCGGCTTCGAACTCCTGCGCGTGGACCCCAAGGGCGTGCCGCAGCCGGCGAAGGGATTGAGGGCCACCCTGGTGCGCGAGCGCCGCGACTACCACTGGAACCACGACGACGACGGCTGGAACTACGACTTCACCCAGCGCTTCGAGAACGTGGAAACGCGCACCCTGGACGTCGCCGCGACCGCGTCGCGCGTCGCTTTCCCGGTCGAATGGGGCGGCTACCGGCTCGAGGTGTTCGATCCGTCCACCGGGCTGACCACCCGCTACCCGTTCAACGCCGGCTGGGGCTGGGACGACGAGAACCGCGGCCTGGACGCGCGCCCGGACAAGGTCAAGATCGCGCTGGACAAGACCGCCTACCGGGCCGGCGACACGCTCGCGGTGACGGTGACGCCGCCGCATCCGGGCAAGGGCCTGCTGATGGTCGAAAGCGACCGCATGCTTTACGTGCAGGCGATCGACGCCAGGCCCGGCAGCCGTTTCGAAATTCCCGTCACCAAGGACTGGGAGCGCCACGACGTCTACGTGACCGCGCTGGTGTTCCGCGGCGGCTCGGCGCCGAGCAGGATCACGCCGGCGCGCGCGGTCGGCGTGGCCCATGTGCCCATGGACCGAGGCGCGCGGCGCGTGGCGGTGGGCCTGGTCGCACCGAAGCAGATGCGGCCGCAGCAGGACATGAGCGTGACCATCAGCGCGCCGCAGTTGGCCGGCAGACCGGCCTACGCGACGGTGTCGGCGGTGGATGTCGGCATCCTCAACATCACCCGCTTTCCGGTGCCGGACGCCAACAAGCACTTCTTCGCCCAGCGCCGCCTCGGGGTGGACGCCTACGATCTGTACGGCCGGGTGATCGAAAGTTTCGAGGGCGGCAGCGCGCGCCTGCGTTTCGGCGGCGACATGGCGCTGGCGGCGCTGCCGCAGGCGCGGCGCCCCACCGCGCGCGTGCAGACGGTGGACCTGTTCGCCGGGCCGGTGCAGCTGGACGCCAAGGGCAATGCGCGGGTCACGCTGAAAGTGCCTGATTTCAACGGCACGCTGCGGGTATCGGCGCTGGTGTACTCGGACGACCGCTACGGCAGCAGCGAGCGCGAGTCCCTGGTGCGCGCGCCGATCGTGGCCGAGGCCAGCCTGCCGCGCGTGCTGGCGCCGGGCGACCGCAGCACCGTGACCCTGGACGTGCAGAACTTCACGGGCAGGCCCGGCGAATTCTCGGTGCGCGTGGACGGCATCGGGCCGCTGTCGATCGCGCAGGGACGGCGCGAGGCCAGGCTGGCGCCCGAGGCCAAGGCCACGCTGAGCTTCCCCATCACCGCCGGCGAGGGCTACACCACCGCCCAGGTGCGGGTGCGGGTGGGCGGCGGCGGCTTCAAGGTGGACCGCCAGTACGACCTGCCGGTGCGGGCGGCGTGGCCGGCGGTGCTGCGCTCGCGCACGCGGGTGCTGGATCCGCTGGCGGCGGTGGAACTGGACGCCGGCTTCGCCGAAGGGCTGATGCCCGATTCGGTCAACGTGCGCATGATGGTCAGCGCCCTGCCGCCGATACCGTTCGCCAGCGCCCTGCAGGGCGCGCTGCAGTACCCGTACGGCTGCGCCGAGCAGACCACCAGCAAGGGCTTTGCTGCGCTGATCCTGGACGAGTCGACCGCCAGGATGCTGGGCATTCCCGGGCTCGGGGCGGGCCAGCGGCGCGAACGCATGGAAGGCGCGTTCGGAAGGCTGGCTTCGATGCAGCTGTCCAGCGGCCACTTCTCGATGTGGGGCGAGGACGACCACGTCGATCCGGGCCTCACCCCGTACATCGCCGAATTCCTGCTCGACGCCCGCGACGGCGGCTTCGCCGTGCCCGAAACGCTGCTGCAGAAGGCGTTGACGCGCCTGAGCGAGGACCTGCTGGCCGGCGGCGCGCAGTTCTACGGCCAGGATCGGCGCGAGCACCTGAGGTTCGCCAACCAGGCGTACGCGGGCTACGTGCTGGCGCGGGTCAACCGCGCCCCGCTGGGTACGCTGCGGGCGCTGTACGACAACGAACGCGGCAAGTCGCTCACCGGCCTGCCGCTGGTGCACCTGGGACTGGCGCTGTCGCTGCAGGGCGACAGGTCGCGCGGCGGTAAGGCCATCGCCGAAGGCTTCGCCAAGACTGGCGAGCGTCCGATGTACCTCGGCGACTACGGCACCCGCTTGCGCGACGATGCGCTGATGATCGCGCTGGTCCACGAGCGCAAGCTGTCGAAGCCCGCCTACGACGCCCGTGCGATCGCCCTGGGCCGCGAGCTGGACACCCGTCGCAACAGCGGGTGGCTGTACCTCAGCACCCAGGAACAGGTCGCCCTGGCGCGGCTGGGCAAGGCGCTGATGGCCGAGCACAACAAGCTGGTGTCGGGAGCCTGGAGCGTCGGCGGCGACAGCGAACCGGTCGCCGCCACGCGCATCTTCGGCCGTGTGTTCGACTACCGGACGCTGGCGCGGGGCGTGCGCTTCGCCCCCGGGGGCGAGCCGCCGATGTTCGCCAGCCTGGAGGTGGCCGGCATTCCGCGCACCGCGCCGGCGCCGGACGATCGCCGCATCGGCATCGAGCGCACCTACTACACCACCGACGGCGAGCAGTGGAGGGGCGGCAGCCTGAAGGAAGGCGAGGCCTTGATCGTGCGCGTGAGCATCACTCCGGACGTGTCGATTCCCGATGCGCTGTTCACCGACCTGTTGCCCGCCGGGCTGGAGATCGAGAACTTCAACCTGGGCGACGCCAAGCAGTGGGCCGACGTGGTGGTCGACGGCATCGCCATCTCCGACCGCTCCGGCTCGGCCGACGTCAAGCACGAGGAATACCGCGACGACCGCTACGTCGCGGCGCTGGACCTGTCGCGCGGCAGCACGGCCAAGGTGTTCTATCTGGTGCGTGCGGTGACGCCGGGTACGTACACGGTGCCGCCGCCGCTGGTGGAGGACATGTACCGGCCGGACATCCGCGGCATCGGCCGGTCGACGCCCGCGTCAATCACGGTGGTGCAGCCGTGAGCGCTGTCCTTCTTCTTCGGGGGAAAGGGCTTGGCTGGTTTTGATCCGGTCGCCGAAGCGCGAAGGTTCTCCTTCTCCCTTTGGGAGAAGGTGCCCGAAGGGCGGATGAGGGCGGAACGATTGATTTGATAGAAATAGAAAAGCCACCTGGGTTCTTTGGATCTTCTGCGTGAGACGAAGCTTTCGCGCTGACGCGCGAGTCACTTTTCTTTGTGTGGCCAAAGAAAAGTAACCAAAAGAAAGGCCACCCGGCGGCATGCCCTCCGCTTCGCTGCGGGTTCGCAAGTGTCGCGGGAATTTTTGGAAGCAGCATCCTGCTGCTCCGAAAACGGCGCACATCCTTGTGCGCCGCCCTGAGGGTTGATCCCGCGACACTTGCCATGCCTCAGGGGCCCCACAAAAGCAAAGCAAGAGCAGATGCCAAAGCGACGCCTCCAGCTTCTACTCACCCGGCTCCGCTGGACCACGGTCGCCGTCCTGCTATGTCTTCTGGCGCTCGACTTTCTGTTCCCGCCGCCGCTGCCCAAGGCGCGGGACACCAGCACGCTGGTGGTGGCGCTCGACGGGACGCCGCTGCGGGCGTTTCCGGATCGGGAAGGGGTGTGGCGCTATCCGGCCAGCATCGACAGCGTTTCGCCGCTGTACCTGCAGGCGCTGCTGACTTACGAAGACCGATGGTTCTGGCGGCATCCGGGCGTCAACCCATGGGCGCTGGGGCGCGCGGGCCTGCAGTGGATCGGTGGCGGCAGGATCGTTTCCGGCGGTTCGACGCTGACCATGCAGGTGGCGCGCCTGCTGGATCCGCACAGGCGCACGCCGTGGGGCAAGTTCAAGCAGCTGCTGCGCGCGGTGCAGCTGGAAGCCCATCTGTCCAAGGCGCAGATCCTGCAGCTGTACCTGGAGCGCGCGCCGTTCGGCGGCACCATAGAAGGCGTGGAAGCCGCGAGTTGGGCCTACCTGGGCAAGTCCGCGGCGCGCCTGTCGCAGGCCGAGGCCGCGTTGCTGGCGGTGCTGCCGCAGGCGCCGAGCCGGCTGCGTCCGGATCGTCATCCGCAGGCGGCGCGCATCGCGCGCGACAAGGTCCTGCAGCGCATGGCCGACCGGGGCGTGTGGCGGTGCGAGGAGGTCGCCGACGCGCGCGTCGAGACCGTGGTGGCGCGTTCGCTGCAGCCGCCGCTGAACGCCGCGCTGCTGGCCGAGCGCATGCGGCGCTCGCACCCGCGCAGCGCGCGCATCGCCACCACCATCGACCCGGGGCTGCAGCGCACGCTGGAGGAGCGCGTCGCCGCGTATTTCTCCCGCCTGCCCGAACGCACCTCCGCCGCGCTGCTGGTGGTCGACAACCAGAGCATGCAGGCGCGCGCGTACGTCGGCTCGGTCAGCTTCGGCGACCCGGCGCGGCTGGGGCACGTGGACATGGTGCAGGCGTGGCGCTCGCCCGGTTCCACGCTCAAGCCGTTCCTGTATGCGCTGGCGCTGGAGGACGGCCTGATCCATTCCGAAAGCCTGCTGGTGGACGCGCCGCAGGCGTTCGGCGGCTACCGGCCCGGCAATTTCGACGCCGCGTTCAACGGCCCGGTGGCCGCGGCGGAAGCCCTGCGCCTGTCGCTCAACGTGCCGGCGGTGGACCTGCTCGACCGGGTCGGCCCGGCGCGCTTTTCCGCGCGCCTGGCCAACGGCGGCATCGTGCTGAAGTATCCGCGCGGCAGCGAACCGAACCTGTCGCTGATCCTGGGCGGTACCGGCGCGCGGCTGGAGGACCTGGTAGGCGCGTTCGCGGCGTTCAACCGCGACGGCATCGCCGGGCGCGTGCGCTACCGGGAAGACGATCCGCTGATCGACCGCCGGCTGATGTCGGAGGGCGCGGCCTGGATCGGGCGCGAGATGCTGGAGGCCAACCCCCGTCCGGGCTACGGAAGGGGAACCTTCGACATCGGCTCGCGCCCGCGCGTGGCGTGGAAGACCGGCACCAGCTACGGCTTTCGCGACGCCTGGGCCATCGGCGGCACCCGCCGGCATACGGTCGGAGTGTGGGTGGGCCGCCCGGACGGCACGCCGCTGCCCGGCCAGTACGGCGCCGTGACCGCGCTGCCGCTGATGTTCGAGGTCATCGACAGCCTGCCGCGCTCCCGCAGCGACGGCATGCCCAGGCCGCCGCCGGCCGGCGTCGCGCAGACCGACATCTGCTGGCCGCTGGGGCTGCCGCCGGAAGCCGACGCGCCGCAGCTGTGCCAGCGACGGATGCAGGCGTGGACGCTGGACGGCGCGGTTCCGCCGACGTTCGCCGAGCGCGACGCGCGACTGTGGAGCGCCGGGCGCGTGCGCTTCGACGTCGATGCGGAAACCGGACTACGCCTGGCCGGCGAGTGCAGCCAGCCGCACCAGCGGCGCAGCACCGAAATCGCGCGCTGGCCGGCGCTGGCTTCGCCGTGGCTGTCGGCGCAGTCGCGGCGCGCTTCGTCGCTTCCGCCGCTGTCGCCCGACTGCGCGGCCGACCCGCGCGACGCGGCGCAGGCGCTGCGGATAGACGGCCTCAACGACCGCGCCAGCCTGCTGCGCGCGCCGGGCAGCGAACACGGAGCGCGCCTGCGGGTGCGCGCGCTAGGCGCCGAAGGGCAGGTGCACTGGCTGCTGAATGGGAAATGGATCGCGCAGACGCGCGGGGCGCAGGGCTTTTTGCGCGACTACGGCGCTCCCGGCGAGCACACCCTCACCGCGCTGGCCGACAGCGGCGCCTGGAGCCAGGTGAGCTTCCGCGTGCTGGAGTGACGACTTGGCTGCGCATGGCGCAGCAGCCAGTGCTTCCGAGCATGGCCAGCCGCAGCGTGGCGATCAGGCAGGCAGGTTCGCCAGCACGTG
>DATHAV010000309.1:0-2775 GCA_035296505.1 Pseudoxanthomonas sp. | reverse complement strand
TCGGCGTACCAGTTGCTGCTCGACTGCAGAACCGTGGCGTTCGTGTTCAGGCGCAGCACCGAGCCTTCGGTGTTGTTGTAGCGGAACGCCGCGCGATGGTTGTCGTTGATGTTCCAGTCGATCTTCGCGATCCACTTCTCGTCTTCGTTGTTGAAAACGCTGAGGGGATCGAACGAACCGATATCGGCGGCGCCGTAGCGCGCGGCCGCGGCCCGGATGTCGTTGACCTGCGTCGGGGTGATACGCAGCTCGTTGGACGCACCGGACCCCAGCACGCCGGTGTCCGGCGCCGGAGCGCTGCGCTCGAACTTCTCGTAGCCGGCGAAGAAGAACAGCCGGTCCTGGATCAGAGGACCGCCGACGTAGGCGCCCCAGGTCTTCTCGTTCTCGAACGGCGCGACGCGCTTGAGCCCGCCCACCTGGTCTCCGATCATGTCTTCGTTGCGGTAGATGCCGTAGACCGACCCGTGGAACTCGTTGGTGCCCGACTTGGTGACGGCGTTGATGTTCGCGCCGACGAAGTCGCCCTGCGTCACGTCGTAGTTGGACACGCCGATGTTGAATTCCTGGATCCAGTCGATGACGATCGGCTGGTTCAGCGCCGGCAGGCCCGAATCGTTCAGGCCGAAGTTGTCGTTGGTGGGGACGCCATCGATGCGGATGTTGTTGTAGCGGTTGTTCTGGCCGGCGGCGGCGATACCGCCGCGCTCCTTGTCCACCTGGACGATGCGCGGGTCCAGCCGTACGTAGTCCTCCAGCGAGCGGCGCACGGACGGCAGCGCTTCGATCTCTTGCCTGGTCACGATGGTCTGCGCACCGGTCGCGTCGGGCGAGAACGCGACCGATCCGGCCACGCCAACGACCTGAACGCCCTGCAGCGTTGCGACGTCGCCGCCGCCGGCGGCCGCAGCCCCGAGCTGGGCGTCGACCGCATTGGTGACGTCGAGCTTCAGGAACACGTTTTCTTCCGTATCAGTGCCTACCCCTTCCTTGGTCACGGTGACGGTGTAGGGGCCGCCGACGCGCAGGCCGCGGGCGTTGTAACGGCCGTTGGCATCGGTGGTGGCGCGGCTGACCGTGCCGGACTCGACGTGGGTGATGACCACTTCGGCGCCGGTAACCGGAGCGCCGCTGTTGTTGGTCACCAGGCCGGCCACGCCGGCCGACGTGCTCTGGGCAAAGGAAGGAGCGGCGGCAAGCGCGGCCACGAGACCCAAGGCGAGCTTGGACATCCGGAGTTGACGGTTCTGGTTCATTCGGTAAAACCTCGGTACTGGATGGGCGATGGCGAAGCAGGAGAGGGCGCAAGGCGCGCGCAGCCGAAGAGGCCGGCGGCGAATGATCCTGGTGTTCTTTGGCCGGTGGCGCGGCCGCTAAGGTTAATAACAAGTTAATACGATAGGCCCGATTTGTGACCGTAATGTGACGGAACGCCGCGGTGCTGCATCCTCTCCGGAATCAAATGTTCGTGGGAGACAGCTTCAGGTACCTGCCGATTCCGTCGAGGAACATCTGCACCGAAATGGCCACCAGCAGCATGCCCATCAGCCGCTCGATCGCAGTCAGGGCGCTGCGGCCCAGCAGCCTGTAAAGCAAGGGGGCGCCGAACAGGATCGCGGCGGTGGCGCCCCACGCCAGCAGCAGGGCGATGCTCCAGTCGCCCAGGCGCGTCGGCTCGTTGCTGCCCATCAGCATGACTGCGGCCATGCCCGAAGGGCCGGCCACCAGGGGCACCGCCAGCGGCACGATGAAGGGCTCGCCGCCGGGAGTGTCGCCCATCAAGCCTTCCGGGCGCGGAAAGATCATGCGGAGGCCGATCAGGAACAGGACGATTCCGCCTGCGATCTGCACCGATTCCTGGCGCAGGTGCATCATCTCCAGTACGTACTTGCCGCCCCACAGGAAGCCCATCAGCACGGCCAATGCGATCAGCAGTTCGCGCGCCAGCACCACCCGCTGGCGCTCCGGCGCCAGTGGCTTGAGCACGCTCAGGAAGACGGGAATGTTGCCCAGCGGGTCGAGGATCAGGAACAGCAGCAGGGCCGTCGAAAGGATAGTCACACGCGCCGTTTCCAGACCTGGCCGCGGTGCGCGCCGCCGGCAGATGACAGCAATGTGACACAGGCCTGGGCATAGGCAACGGCGTCGCGCAGTTGCGGCGACGGATCCTGGGCATAGGCCCGGGCCCGCAGCGGCGTCCGCATGGGTCCGGGCTGCAGCGCGCAGACGCGCACGCTGGAGTTGGCCATCTCCGCGTGCAGCATTCCCACCAGCGCCTCCAGCCCGTGCTGAGCCACGCCGTAGCCGCCCCAGAACGCTTGGCCGACGCGGGTCCGGTCATCCAGGGCGAACACCAGCGCCGCGTCCGCCGACCGCTTCAGCAGCGGCAGGCAGGCCTGCGACAGCCACCAGGGCGCAGTCAGATTGACGTGGACCGCGCGGGCGAACGTCCCCGGGTCGGTGTGCTCGAGCGGGGTCAGCCCGCGGAACTCCGCCGCGCAATGCAGCACGCCGTCCAGCCGGCCGAGCTGCTGGAACAGGCGGTCGGCGAGTTCGGCATAGTCGTCGGGCGATGCGCCTTCTAGGTCCAGCGGGTACATCAGCGGCTCAGGTCCCTGACGGGCGCAGCTGTCGTAGACGCGGTTCAACTTCGCCGGCTTGCGCCCCAGCAGGACGACCGTTGCGCCGGCGGCGGCGCATGCCTGCGAGGCCACGCTGCCCAGCCCGCCGTGGGCGCCGCTGACCAGGACCACGCGCCCGTCCAGCACCTTGTCG
>DATHAV010000308.1:0-1873 GCA_035296505.1 Pseudoxanthomonas sp. | reverse complement strand
AGCGGCGCGACCACCGAATCGCTGGCCAGCAGTACGTGGCGGCCGCGCATGTGCCTGGCCAACCCGTCGCCATCGGCAAGGAGGCCGGGCCCGATCGCGATGCGGTACGGCTGCGCGCCGCCCACCTCGACGATGCGCGATGGGCTCACGCCGCCCGCCCCGGGCGCCGCCAGCGATCGACGAGCAATCGCGCCAGCTTCATGGCGGCGGCGCCGGACGACAGCCCGTCCGTGTCCACGGCAAGGTCGGCGGTTTCGGCATACAGCGGCTCCCGTACCGACGCCAGGGCGCGCAGGACCTGCTCGGGATCGCCGTGCTGAAGCAGTGGCCGGCTGCGGTCGCGGCCCAGCCGTTTTAGCTGGCTCTCCACGCTGACCTGCAGGTGGACCACGAAGCCGCGCTGGCGCATGCGCCGGCGGTTGTCGGGATCGAGCACCGCGCCGCCGCCGGTGGACACCAATACGCCCTCGCCACCCAGCAGTTCGCCCAGCGCGGCCTTCTCGCGCTCCCGGAAGCCGCGCTCGCCCACGTGCTCGAAAATCGTGGCGATCGCCGCGCCGCTGCGCTCGACCACGGCCTGGTCCGCGTCCACGAATTGCAGCCCGAACCGCCGGGCGAGGCGCCTGCCGATGCTGGTCTTGCCGGCGCCCATCGGGCCTATGAGGATGAGGTTGGAGGCGGGATTCACGATGCGCACGATGCTATCACCGGGGGTCCCGCGGCTGCGCCCGCGCGCGCGAGACTGGCGGCTTTGATCCAGATGCAGGAGCGCAGAGCCGCCGCAGCGGCATTGGAGTGAGCCGTCGTACCATCGGCGCGGTGCCTTTCAGGAGGCCATCACGCCATCGACGCCAACTCGCGCTCCGGGCCAGCCGGATGGTCCGCTGCGCGATGTGCGGCAGGCATCGTAGCGCGTGCCGGCTGACGCGCTCGAACAGCTGCACGAACCGCTCGATCTGCGCGCGGTCCAAGCCGTTCTTGGCGGGGTGCAGCGCCTGCAGCGATCGCTCCTGCTGCCAGCGCCAGCGCCGCACGACGTCGAAATCCGGCGCCTGCAGCACCCACATCGCATCGATCCGCTCCCACAGCGCGGGGGTAGTCGCGCGCCAGGGCCTGGTTGCACCAGGCGCGCCAGGCGCCGATGGGGTCCTGGTCGCGTTCGAGCGCGTTGGCCGACGCCGCCAGTGCGCTTTCGCGCTGCGCCGGCGTCTTGAGGAACCAGCCTTCGAATATCACCACTTCGACGGCGCCTAGGATCGCGGGCCACTGCGCCAACGGCAGGCGCTCGTCGGCCAGCTTGTCGCGGCAGCCGCAGCGAATCGCCGTCGCGCAGGCGGTCCAGCGTTTCCAGCGCGAGCGCCACCTCGTGCGTGCCCGGCGGTCCGCGCGTGGCGAGCAGCGGGTGAACCTCGCGTGCCAGCGCCCGGCGGCGGGCGCGGGGCAGGTAGAAATCGTCGATCGACAGCACGGCCGCCTTCAGCCCGCGCCGCCCGGCGAGATCGGCGATCTGCGATGCCAGCGTCGACTTGCCGCTGCCTTAGCAGCGCCGACAGCGCGAACACCGGCGTGCGCGGTCCGGCCGCGAGCGCCGCCTCCAGCGCCGCGGCCACCAGCGCCGGCGCGAAGCCGCGGGGTTCGGAGTGCGCAGGAATCGGCATGCGGCGACAATAACCCGCGCACCGACCGGTGCCGACGCCAGGAGCCGCACCCGATGACCGATCTCTACGCACAAGCGCTGGCCACGTTCCAGTCGCTGTTCGAGGAAGCCAGGGCCAGTGCTGGCGAGATCGAACCCAACGCCATGACCGTGGCCACCGCGACGCCCGAAGGCCGGCCTTCGGCGCGCACGGTGCTGCTGAAATCGTTCGACCCC
>DATHAV010000307.1:0-2674 GCA_035296505.1 Pseudoxanthomonas sp. | reverse complement strand
GGGTGAAGCGGTAGCATGTTGACGGGTGGAGCAGGAGGATGACCGCCGAAGGCAGTCGTCCAGAGCCGACGGTGCACGTGATCGACGATGACGAGGCGGTCCAGCGTAAGCGGCGCCTACGGACCCTTGTCGTCCGCGGTTGACGGCGGCGGATTTTCCGATTTGGCCCAGCACCATGGCATCAGTTCGTCGATGCGGCTGTTGGGCCAGCCGTTGACCAGGCGGGTGAGCAGGTCGGTGAAGTAGCGCAGCGGATCAACCCCGTTGAGCTTGCAGGTCTCGACCAGCGAGGCGATCGCGGACCACCGCGCACCCCCATCGTCTCCCGACGCGAAAAGCGCATTTTTGCGACCCAGGACCAGGGGTCTGATGGCGCGTTCCACCACATTCGTGTCTGGCTCGATCCTGCCATCGTCGAGAAATCGGACGAGGCCGCTGCGATGGTTCAGGGCATAGCGGATCGCTCGCGCGGTCGGGCTACCGCCCGGCAGGCGGGCGAGCTGCGCCTCGAGCCAGGTGAACAGCGCCTCGACCAGCGGCTTGCTCCTCGCCTGGCGAACGGCGTGGCGGATCCCCGGCGGCTCGCCGCGGATCTCGGCCTCGATGGCATAGAGCGCGGCGATGCGCTGCAGGGTCTCCGCGCCGATCGGCGCGGTCTTGCCCTTCGCCAACTCCACGAACTCACGTCGGACATGGCTCCAGCAGAACGCGAGCGTGATGCCGTCGTTGGCCGCGGCCAGCGTCTTGTAGGCGGAGTAGCCGTCGCACTGCAGGATGCCCTGGTGGTCGGCCAGCAGCGCCTTCGGATGCTTGGCGCCGCGCCCCGGCGCGTAGTGGAACACCACGGCGGGCGGATCCGTGCCGCCCCAGGGCCGGTCGTCGCGCGCGATCGCCCAAGCGAAGCCCTTCTTGGTCTGGCCGCGGCCCGGGTCGAGCACCGGCATGGTGGTCTCGTCGGCGAACAGTCGTGGCGAGGCCAGCAGGATCTCGTGCATGCGGCGGACCACCGGCACGATCTCGCGCGCTGCCGTGCCGGTCCAGTCGGCGAGGATGGCCCGCCCGATCTCGATCCCCTGTCGCGCCAGGATCTGCGCCTGGCGGTACAAGGGCAGATGGTCGGCGTAGCGCGCAACCAGGACGTGGGCGACCGTCGCCTCGGTCGGCATGCCGCCCTCGATCAGGCGGGCAGGTGCTGCCGCCTGCAGCACGACGCCGGGGCAGGCCCGGCAGGCCAGCTTCGGGCGCTTGGTCACGATCACCCGGAACTGCGCCGGGATCACGTCGAGCCGTTCCGCGGCATCGACCCCGATCTCGACCAGCGGGCCCTGGCAGCAGGGGCAGGCCGTCGCCTCCGGCGCCAATACCTGCTCGATCCGCGGCAGGTGTGCGGGCAGGCGGCCGCGGCCGGCCCGGCGGCGCTTCTTCTGCTGGTCCCGCAGTGCCGGCGACTGCTTGCCCGCCTCGGCGGCGTTCTCGGCCAGCGTCGCCTCGATCTCCTCGAAGGCGAACTGCAGCTGCTCGTCCGTCAGCTGCTCCGCCTTCCGCCCGAACTGCCGCCGCCGCAGCTTCGCCAGCAGGTGACGGAGGTGCTCATTCTGCTCGGCCAGCGCATCGCGCTCGGCCGAAATGTCGACGTGCCTGGATGACAGCGTGTCGACCTTCGCCAGCGTCTCCAGCAGCAGCGCGCGCAGCGCCGCGGGATCCTCCGGCAGTGTCGGCGTGTCGTTGTCCGCGGCGCGCATCGTGCCACTGATTCTATGCGGGCACGCTCGGTTTGGGAATCTCCCGTGCCGCCTGTACGCGTCGCCAATCGATGCCGGCGAACAGCGCAGCGAACTCGATCGCCGTCAGACGCAGCACACCATCGACAATCGGCGGCCAGCGGAAGCTGTCGGCCTCCAACTGCTTCCAGATCAGCACCAGCCCGCTGCCGTCCCACACCAAAATCTTCACCCGGTCAGCCCGCTTCGACCGGAATATCAGCACCGCGCCAGAGAACGGGTCGGCGTCCAACTCTGCTGCCGCCAGCGCAGCCAGGCTGTGCGCACCCTTCCGGAAATCGACAGGCTTGGTCGCCAGCAGGATCCGCGTGCCAGCAGACAGCGTGATCATGTCTCAAGCGCCGCCGCCAGGCGGGCGATGACTCCGGGATCGGCCGTACCGGCGACCCTCAGCAGGCGGCCATTGCGCAGCACCACCTCGATCCGTTCGGCACGGCTATCTTGGGCCGGAGCCACCGCCTGCAAGGCTGAGGGATTCGAAGGGCCGCCACTATCCACCAGAAGTGGCACGAAGCTCGGTGCCCGTGGCCGCGCCTGCCGCGCCTGCCGCGCCGGACGACCCGCCGCCTCGCGGCGCCAGCGATACACCAGGCTCGGTGAGATGCCGTAGCGCTGCGCCACCAACAGCACACGCGCACCCGGCATCGCCGCCTCGGTCAGGACCTGTGCCCGCTCCTCAGACGTGTACTCGCGGCGAACCTCGCCGCGGGTGACGATCTCCACACGTGCCACACCATCTGTGGCAGCATCAGTGCTAGCACCAATGCGAGACTTCGATCCGGCCATCGCCTCACCTCCGCGACCACCTACCTTTCAGGAAGGCACCAGACCAGCAAGACGGGTGCCTAGGCTGCGCTTACCTTCTTTCGCTTCTTTCGCTTCTTTCGCTTCTT
>DATHAV010000306.1:0-6449 GCA_035296505.1 Pseudoxanthomonas sp. | reverse complement strand
GTTGTCGCATCCGCCCGCGGTCGGCGACCGACTCCCGACCACGGCCACGCCGGCATGCCACAGCAGGGAAGGATCGCCGTCGACGAACAGCGCCAGGGGCGGGCTCGCGGTCTGTTTCAACAGCACTGGGTAGTCCGCGTCGTGCCAACCGATCAGATGGTGCCGAGGATGCTCCAACCAGCGGATCGCGCGGTGCAGCGTTTGTTCATCGGGCTGGCGCAGGCGCTGCATCTGCGTGTCGGCGAGTCCGGCAGCGCGCCACGCCGAGGCGCCGGCCGCGAGGCAGCACGCAGGCTCGCCGTGGCTGTCGAGCAGTGTCCGGCGCGGCATCACCGGGCCACCGGCGAGCGTCAGTTTCAGCAGGGCGAGGGTTTGGCTGGACATTGCGCCAGCGTAGGCCGCGAACGCGGACGGCGCCCTCGGGCGCCGTCGTGTCTGCGCATAGGACTATTCCTACGCGGCAGGTGATTGCGACTCAGTACGTGGCGTCCGGGTGCTTGAGGGAATAGCCCACGCGAGCCGGCTTGGTGCCCTCCATGACCAGGCCGTAGCTGACCTTCTCGAAGGTGCGGAACACCATGACGTGGCCCGCGTACTCGTCCGGGAGCTGCACGTCGCCACGCCCGCGGCGGTTGTCGGTCGGGCGCGAATCCTCGGGATCGTGCATGCGGTCGATCACGCTGCTGCCGCTGCGCCAGATCGAGAACACGGTGCCGTTGTCGATGCCTTCGCGGCTGCCGCCGGAAATGGCCACCACGTCGCGCGGACCGCCCGAGGTCAGCGCGTTGGCCACCGCGGCGATCTGCAGCTTGCCTTCCGGCTGCGGCACCGAGGGCACGTGCGGGATGAATTGCAGGTCGTAGGGCTGTGCTTCGACCGGGATCAGGCGGTCACCGACGCGGACTTCATAGCCGTTGCCCTCCAGGGTGACGGTGCTGGCATCGGAGCCCGGCATCACGCCGCGGGTGACGGTGCCGACGCTGACCTGCGCCAGCTCGTAGCCCAGCAGCTCCAGCTTGCCGCCAGGGTCCATGGCGGCGCTGTTCCAACTGCGGTTCCAGTCGATGGTCTGCGAAGCGATGCGCTTGCCGCGGAAATCCAGATCTTCGCGATAGGGGCGGTATTCGTTGCCGGCGCCGGCGGTGGACTGGGTGTAGCGCAAGGTCGGGCGCACGATCGAAAACCGGGTGCCGACCTGAACGCCATCCAACCCGAGCGCGTACACGGCCTGGCCGCCGGCGCCGCGCATGCGGTCGCCTTCCAGTCCTATGACCCTGGGCAGTTCTTCGAAGCTGTCGGCGATGCGCAGGTTCTTCAGGAACGGCTCGATGTCCGAAAGCGGCAGCGCACCGATCGGCGCTTCCTCGCGCGGGCCCTGCTGTACCGCCGCGCGCACGCGGTCCAGATAGGCCAGGCTGATGACGTCGCCAGGATAGATCAGGTGCGGGTTCTGGATCTGCGGGTTCGCCTGCCAGATTTCGGGCCACAGCCACGGCTTCTGCAGGAACTTGCCCGAGATGTCCCAAAGGGTGTCGCCCCGCTTCACCACATAGGTGTCCGGATGATCGCCTTTCATTTCGGCGGCAGCGGCATAGGCCGCGACGATGAACGCAGCGGCGGCAAGCACCGTACGGATATTCTTCAACATGATGATTGTCTACCTGATTCCCCGACAGGCGGTCGCCACTATAGTCCAGAAAACGGGGCGCTAGGCAAGCGCGCTTGTTAGAATCCGTGAGGTCTCGCCGAATTCCGTCGGCGTCCCTACTCTTTACGATTGCACCATGGCGCTTCTCCCGATCCTCGAGTTCCCCGATTCCCGGCTGCGGACCAAGGCCGTACCGGTCGCCCCGGCGCAGGTGACCGACCCCGTGTTCCAGAGGCTGCTGGACGACATGTTCGAGACCATGTACGAGGCGCCCGGCATCGGTCTGGCGGCCAGCCAGGTCGACGTGCACCAGCGCTTCATGGTGATCGACGTCAGCGAGGGCAAGGACCAGCCGCAGGTGTTCATCAACCCCGAGATCCTGGCCCGTGCGGGCGAGCAGGTGTACCAGGAGGGCTGCCTGTCGGTGCCGGGGATATTCGCCGACGTCACCCGCGCCGACCGGATCGAAGTCCGCTTCATCGGCCGTGACGGCCAGCCGCAGCAGCTGCAGGCCGACGGTCTGCTGGCCGTGTGCATCCAGCACGAGATGGACCACCTGGACGGCAAGCTGTTCGTCGACTACCTGTCGCCGCTGAAGCGCGAGATGGTGCGCAAGAAGCTGGCCAAGCAGCGCAAGCAGGTCGCCTGACGCTCCGCTCGCGCATCGCGACGGCATCGCAGGCCGCCGTGCCCGCCCTGAAGCGGTAACGATTCCGTTTCCGCCCGCACCTCCCCGGTCCCCGACCGTTCGCTAATGACTTTCCGATGAGAATCGTTTTTGCCGGCACTCCGGCTTTCGCCGTTCCCAGCCTGCGCGCCGCCCATGCCCACGGCGAATTGGTCGCGGTGTACACCCAGCCCGATCGGCCCGCCGGGCGCGGACGCGGCATGACGCTTTCGCCGGTCAAGCTCGACGCGGTGCTGCGCGGCATTCCGGTGCTGCAGCCGGAAACCCTGAAATCCAGGGCGACGCAGGAAGCGCTGCGGCAGCTGGCGCCGGATGTCCTGGTCGTGGTGGCTTACGGACTGATCCTGCCGCGCGCGGTGCTGGAGATCCCCTCCTACGGCTGCTGGAACGTTCACGCTTCGCTGCTGCCGCGCTGGCGCGGCGCCGCCCCGATCCAGCGCGCGATCGAGGCCGGCGACGAGCGCACCGGCGTGTGCCTGATGCAGATGGAGGCGGGCCTGGACACCGGCCCGGTGATGCTGAGCCAGGAAACGCCGGTAGGCGCAGAGGAAACCGGCGGGCAGCTGCACGATCGTCTCGCAGATCTCGGCGCAAGCGTTTTGGCCGATGGCCTGGGCCTGCTGCGCGCCGGCATCCGCCCGATTCCGAATCCCCAGCCACAAGAAGGCGTGACCTACGCCCATAAGCTGGACAAGCAGGAGGCGCACCTGGACTGGTCGCAGCCGGCGCCCACGCTGGCACGCAAGGTGCGCGCGTTCGAACCGTGGCCGGTGGCCGAAGCCGTGGTCGCGGGCGAGCGCCTGCGCATCCGCGGCGCGGTGGCGCTCGCTACGGCGCACGCGGCGCAGCCGGGTGCGCTCCTGGCGGCGGGCAGGCAGGGACTGGACATCGCCTGTGGCGAGGGCGTGCTGCGCCTGCGCGTGATCCAGCGCGAAGGCGGCAAGGCCATCACCGCCGCCGACTACCTCAACGCGCGCCGCGATCTGGTCGCACCGTGACCGACCTGCCGGGCGTGGCCACGCGAGTGCTGGCTGCGCAGGTGCTCGACGCGGTGCTGCATGGCGGGCGTTCGCTGAAAGCGGAGCTGGCCCGGGCACTGCCGCAGCTGGAGGACGTGCGCGATCGCGCGCTGCTGGAGGCGATCTGTTTCGCCGCCCTGCGCCAGCGTGCGCGCTATGACGCGGCCCTCCAACAGTGGCTGCAGAAGCCGCTCGGCGACAAGGAGGCGCCGCTGCGTGCGCTGCTTCTGGCGGGCTTGGCCCAGCTCGATGCGATGGCCTTGCCGGCGCACGCGGCCCTGTCGGCCACGGTGGAGGCGGCGCGCGCGCTGAAGCGCCCGCACCAGGCCGGCATGGTGAACGCGGTGCTGCGGCGCGCGCAGCGCGAAGGCGTTCCGCCGGCCGACGCATCCGCGACCTGGCCGGCATGGCTGCGCAAGAAGGTCAACCTGGAATGGGGCCAATGCGCGCCGACGATCTTCGACGCCAGCGCCCAGGCCGCGCCGCTGTGGCTGCGCGTCAACCGCGGCCGGCTTGCGCGCGAAGAGTACGCCTCGCGATTGGCCGCCGGAGGAATCGAATCCGCGCCCGACGCCGCTTTTCCGGACGCGTTGCGCGTCGATACGCCGGTGGCGGTGGCGATGCTGCCGGGTTTCGCGAATGGGGAGGTGTCGGTGCAGGACGCTTCCGCGCAGGCGGTGGCCGACGCGCTGGCGCCGGCGCCCGGTTCGCGGGTGCTCGATGCCTGCGCGGCGCCCGGAGGCAAGGCGGCGCACCTGCTCGAGCGTGATCCGTCGCTTCGCCTGCTGGCGCTGGACCTGGATCCGCGCCGCCTGCAGCGGGTTCGCGAGACGCTGGAACGCGTGGGCGCGCGTGCATCTCTCCGCACCGCCGATGCCTCGCGCCCGGACCAGTGGTGGGACCGTGAGCCGTTCGACGCGGTGCTGCTGGACGCGCCCTGTTCGGCTACCGGGGTGGTGCGTCGGCAGCCGGACGTGCTGCTGCACCGCAGGCCCGAAGACCTGGCCGCCCTGTTGGCGCTGCAGGCGCGCCTGCTGGACGCGGCCTGGACCACGCTCAAGCCGGGCGGAACCCTGCTGTACGCCACGTGTTCGATCCTCAAGGACGAGAACGAGCGGCAGGTCGAGAGCTTCATGGCCCGCACTCCCGATGCGCGACCGGAGCCGCTGGATGCCCGATTCGGACGCTTGGCGGGTGCGGGACGGCAGCGGTTGCCCGGAGAGAGAGCCATGGACGGGTTTTTCTATGCGCGGATTTCAAGAGCCATCACGGCTGAGGCAAAATGGGGCCGCATCCGATGACCACAAAGGACGCAACTTGAGCACGATATTCGCCGCGCGTTCCGGCGATGTTTCGCGCCTCGCCACTGACTCGACCCTCGTTCGGGAAGGATTCCGGCGTCAATTGATACACATCAGCGCGTGACCAACAGCCATCTCCTCCCCGGACCTGGACTCGGGGCGCCGTCGGAAAGGCGGCGGCTGACGTGCTGGCTGGGCGCCGCCTCGCTGTTCAGTGCGCCCGCGCTGCTGTTCCTGCCCAACGGTTTTTCGGTCTTCGGCCTGCTGCTCGTCGTGGCGACGCTGGCGCTGCCCAGATCCATTGCCGGCGCCTGGCGCCAGCACCGCACGCCGCTGGCGCTGCTGGCGCTGCTGGCCGCCGCGGTGCTGGCGCTGACCATGACTTCGATGCACTGGGCCGGTCAGGGCTGGACCACCATCGACAACCCGTCGCGCTTCTTGTTGCTTCCCTGGTGCGCGCTGATCGCCGTCGCGATGGCGCCCTCGCGCTTCTGGCTTTGGATAGGGGCGATAGCCGGGATTACGACCGCGTTTTGCTTCGCGGTCTGGGAAATATCCACCGGAACCGATCGCGCCGGCGGCGTCAGCAATCCGATCGTGTTCGCCAACGCGGTGCTCGCGCTGCTGGCGATCGTCATCTACTGCAGGCCTTCGGGCCGTCGCGCCGAGGTCCTCTATGCGGTCGTGGGCGCGAGCCTGCTGGCGCTGGTCGCGATCGTCCTGTCCGGCAGCCGCGGCGTGCTTCCCGGGCTCGCGCTCCTGCTGCTGGTGGCTTCGGCCGGCAGCGGGCGCGAACGTCGATGGCTGCGGCTGGGGCTTCCGCTGGGCTTCATCGGACTGCTGCTGGTCCTGCTGGTGACGGTTCCCGAACTGGCTGCGCTGACACGGCTGCGCGACATCCCGGCGAACCTGGCTGACTATACCCGCGGAGTGGTCGATACCTCGGTCGGCACCAGACTGGAGTTCCTCGCCATGTCGGTGCAAGCGCTGGTCGAACATCCCTGGACCGGGGTGGGCATCGACCGGTTCCACACGCTGGTGGCGCGGATGCCCGAATGCAGCGGGAAGGAGGCGCAAATCTGCACGCTGGGGCACGCGCACAACGACATCGCCCAGTGGTCGGCGACCATGGGACTCGGTGGCCTGGCGGCGGTGCTGGCCCTGTACGCGGTGCCCTCGCTGATATTCGCGCGCCTGATCCGAAGCGGCCGCGGGCAACGCTTGACCGGCGCCGCCTGGGCGGGCGCGATGGTGGTGCTGATGGTGTTCATAAGCGGCCTGACCCAATCGGTCTTCTCGCATGCCTTGACCACTACGCTGTACGCCGTGCTGGCCGGGCTGTTGCTCGGCGTGGCGCTGGTGGAGGCCGGCGACCGCACGCCCGAGCCTGCCGCAGCGGACGGCGCGCCAAGTCAATCCGAAACCCAAGGCCAAGCGGACAATCAACGGCCGGGGTAAGCTGCGCGCCACCCCGGCAAGCGCTTCGTCGCATGAACATCTCCGTCATCGTCAGCACCTACAACGCCGAGGCGTGGCTCGAGAAGGTCCTGCGCGGCTACGCTGCGCAGACGTATCGGCACTTCGAGGTCATCGTTGCCGACGACGGCTCCCGGCCCACCACCCAGGCGCTGGTCGAGCGCTGCGCGCAGGGTTATCCGGTGCCGCTGCGCCACATCTGGCACGAGGACCGGGGCTACCGCCGCCAGGAGATCCTCAACCAAGCGATCCTGGCGGCGCGCCACGGGTACATCCTGTTCACCGACGGCGACTGCATTCCGCGCAAGGATTTCGTC
>DATHAV010000305.1:0-6003 GCA_035296505.1 Pseudoxanthomonas sp. | reverse complement strand
GGCCTGACGTCTGGCTTCGGGCTTCGCCTTGGGCTTGGCGGCCGGCGCCGGGGTACGCGGCCGGAAGTAGTCGGCGGCGGCCTCGGCCGGCGTCTGCGCGCCGGACATATGCGCGCGCGCGGAGCCGGACGCGCCGCGCTCGAAGGTGTCGTCCGCCAGCGCCGGCGGCGACTGCGGACGCATCGCCTCGAGCGTGCGGTGCACCAGCGATTCGTCGTAATTGGTGGCGGCCACGATCTCGATGCCGTCCTCGACCATCCGGTTGGACAGGATCACCGCGTCGGGACCGTGCTCCTTGCGGACCATGGCGAAGGCGGTGCGCATGTCCGGGGCGACGAAACGTTTGATCTTCATGGCATGGCACTCGAAAGAGCGGGGCGAGGGAAATGGATCGGTGAAAACAGGGGGAGGCGGGCGGCGGTGGCGAGGCCCGGGGGTTCGGTCGATGGCATGGGTTGGTCATTCATCCAGGTGCTCCAGGCAAACCGCCTTCAATCCGCGTGCCACGTCGAATCCGTTCTCAAGCACTCAGCTGATGGTTCCCACCAGCTTGAGCCGCTTGTCCTCCGGCACCTCGCTGTAGGCCAATACCGACAGCGAAGGCACGCTGTGCCGAACCATCCGCGCCAGCGCCGCGCGCACCGCGCCCGGCACCAGCACCACCGCCGGCTCGCTGCGGGCGTCCTGCTTGCTCACGCAGTCGGCCAGGCTCTGGTGCAGCCGTTCGGCCAGACCCGGCTCCAGCGCGGCGCCGGTCCCCTGGGTGCTGTCCTGCAAGACGCGTTCCAGCGCGGGCGCCAAGGTATAGACGGGCAGCTCGGGCGCCATGCCGGAGATCTCCTGGACGATGAAGCGCCCCAGCGCGGTACGCACCGCCGCGGTCAGGAGCGCCGGGTCGTTGCCGTGCGGCGCGTGTTCGACCAGCGCTTCCACTATCCGCCGCAGCTGGCGGATCGACACGCGCTCGGTGAGCAGGTTCTGCATCACCCGCACCACGGTGGAGAGCGACAGCGACTTGGGCGTCAGGTCCTCGACCAGCTTGGGCGCGGCCTTGCCCAAGGTGGTGAGCAGCTGCTGCACTTCCTCGTGGCCCAGCAGTTCGGGCGCGTGCTCGCGCACCAGGTGCGACAGGTGGGTGGCGACCACGGTGGCCGCGTCGACCACGGTGTAGCCGAGCGACTCGGCGGTGGCGTGCTCGTGCGGGTGGATCCACACCGCGTCCAGGCCGAACGCCGGGTCCTTGCCCGGAATGCCGTCGATGGGACCGAACGCGCCGCCGGGGTCCAGCGCCAGCTCGCGGTCGGGGTGGATCTCGGCGCTGGCCACCGGCACCCCGTGCACCAGCAGGCGGTAGGCGTTGGACGGCAGCTCCAGGTTGTCGCGGATGTGCACCGGCGGGATCAGGAACCCCAGGTCCTGGGTCAGCTTGCGCCGCACCGCCTTGATCCGCGACATCATCTCGCCGCCCTGGGCCTTGTCCACCAGCGGGATCAGGCGGTAGCCGACCTCCAGGCCCAGCGGATCGACCGGACGCACCTCGTCCCAGGTGAGTTCGGTGGAGGCCGCAGCCGCGCCGGGCGCGGGCAGGGCGGGTTTGGGATTGGCCTTCGCTTCCTGCTCGGTTCTCCAGATCTTCCACGCCAGCCAGCCGAGCGCCGCCGCCAGGCTCAGGAACACCAGGTTGGGCATCCCCGGCACCAGGCCGACCACGCCCATCAGCGCCGCGGCCACGGTCAGCGCCTTGTGCTGGCCGAACACCTGGCCGACCATCGAATGACCCATGTCCTGCGAACGCGAGGCGCGCGTGACCAGCATCGCCACCGCCGACGAAACCAGCAGCGCGGGCAGCTGCGCCACCAGGCCGTCGCCGATGGACAGCAGCGCGTAGACCCCGGCCGCTTCGCCGACCGGCATGCCGTGCTGCAGCACGCCGATCGCCAGGCCGCCGATGAGGTTGATGAACAGGATCAGCAGCCCGGCGATGGCGTCGCCGCGGATGAACTTGCTGGCGCCGTCCATCGCGCCGTAGAAGTCGGCCTCCTCGCGCACCTCCTCGCGCCGCGCCTTGGCCTCTTCGCGCGTCAGCAGGCCGGCGTTGAGGTCGGCGTCGATCGCCATCTGCTTGCCGGGCATGGCGTCGAGGATGAAGCGCGCCGACACCTCGGAGATGCGCCCGGCGCCCTTGGTGATGACCACGAAGTTGATGATGGTCAGGATCGCGAACACCACGATGCCGACCGCGAAATTGCCGCCGACCACGAACTCGCCGAAGGCGGCGATGACCTTGCCCGCCGCGTCGTGGCCGTCCTGGCCGTGCAGCAGGATCACCCGGGTGGAGGCCACGTTCAGCGCCAGCCGCAGCATCGTGGTCATCAGCAGCACGATGGGGAAGATGGTGAAGTCCAGCGGGCGGCGCACGTAGATCACCGCCAGCAGCACCACCAGTGAAATGGCGATGTTGAAGCTGAAGAGCGCGTCCAGCACGATCGGCGCCAGCGGCACCACCAGCATGGCCAGCAGCGCGAACACCAACAGCGGCGCGCCCAGCCCCTGGCGCAGCATGTCCATCGCGCGCCGGAAATCGAAACCTGCGTTGTCGCTCATCGGGGATCGGCCTTTTCGTCGACTTCGATCAGCGGCGCCGACGGGTGCTCGGCGTCGCCGTTGCGCCACGCGCGCAGCTGGTACACGTAGGACAGGATCTGGGCCACGGCCGCGTACAGCCGCACCGGGATCTCGCGGCCGATGTCGCCTTCGCGGTACAGGGCGCGCGCCAGCGGCGGTGCCGAGACGATCGCCACCCGGTGCGCATCGGCCACCTCGCGGATGCGCAGCGCCATCTCGTCCACGCCCTTGGCGACCACGCGCGGCGCGCCCATCCGGCCGCTCTCGTACTTCAGCGCGACCGCGTAATGGGTCGGGTTGACCACGATGACGTCGGCGGTCGGCACGCTTTCCATCATCTGGCGCTGCGACAGCTGGTGCTGCATCTGGCGGATGCGCGCCTTGACCTCGGGCCGCCCCTCCATTTCCTTCATCTCCTCGCGCAGCTCCTGCCGGGTCATCCTGAGCTTCCGGCGGTGGTTCCACTTCTGGTACGGCGCGTCGATGACGGCCAGCAGTACCAGCGCGCCGGTGGTCGCCAGCAGCAGGGTGCCGGTGAAGGCCAGGCCCGAGCGCGCGGCCTGCTCCAGCGGAAGGCCCAGCAGCGACAGCAGCTTGTCCAGGCCCAGCTTCAGGCACAGCAACGCGGCGGCGCCTATCAGCGCCACGCGCAGCAGCGACCTCAGCAGCTCGGCCATGCCTTCGGCGCCGTACAGGCGCTTGAGGCCGGCCATCGGGCTGAGCCGCTTGAAGTCCGGCGCCAGCGACTTGGACGAGAACCGCAGTCCGCCGATCAGCAGCGGCCCGGCGATGCCCGCCGCCATGCAGATCGCGGCTACGGGCGCGACCGCCAGCAGCAGCCGCAGCATCAGCAGGCCCATGTGGCCCAGCAGCTCCTGCGGGTGGCTCATCAGCGCCGGGTCCAGGGTCAGCGCCCGGCCCATCCAGCCCAGCGCGCTGCGCGCCATCGACGGCATCAGCGCCAGGATCGCGACCACGCCGGCGCCGAACACCGCCGCGGTCGCCAGCTCGCGCGAACGCGGGACGTCGCCTTTTTCGCGCGCGTCGCGCAGCCGCTTCTCTGTCGGCTGTTCGGTGCGTTCGCCGCTTTGGTCCTGCTCGGCCATCGGTCGCTGTCTGACGGGGTCGATCCGAGCCGATGCAAGCGGCGTTCCGCAAGGACCGGTTGACGCGTCGGATTGCCGGCGCGCTTCAGCCGGCGACCGCGCGCGCGGCGTCGAACGCCTGGTTGAACAGCCGCTCCACCGGCGGCCCGAGTTCGCCCGACAGCACCGCCAGCAGGAACAGGCCCAGCAGCAGTGCGGTGGGCAGGCCGAGCTGGATTGGATTGAGCGCCGGCGCGGCGCGGCCCAACACGCCGAAGGCCAGGTTGACCGCCAGCATCGCCACCATCACCGGCAGCGCCAGGCCGGTGGCGGCGCGCAGCACCTGGACGAAGAGGGTCGGGGCTATTTCCAGCACCGCCGCGGCGTCGGGCAGGGCGCTGCCGATGGGCAGCGAGCGGTAGCTGTCCACCAGCAGCGACACCAGCGCCAGATGCCCGTTCAAGGTGAAGAACAGCAGGCCGAAGGCCAGGTAGAACCACTGCCCGACCACGCCGGAGTTGACCCCGCGCAGCGGATCGGCCATCTGCGCGAAGGACAGCCCGGTGCCCTGCGAGACCAGTTCGCCCGCCAGGGCGCCGGCCTCGAACGCCAGCCGCAGCATGAACCCCATGCTGACCCCGACCGCCAGCTCGCGGGCGATGTTGAGCAGGGTGGGCGCGTCGAACACGATCTGGGGCGGTGGCGGCGGCAGCATCGGGGTCAGCGCCATCGACAGCGCGGCGGCCACGATCACCCGCACCCGCGCCGACACCGCGCGCGTGCCGATCAGCGGCACCGCCATCAGCAACGCGCCGATGCGCAGCAGGTTCCACAGGATCGCGTTGATCATGGCGAAGGCCTGCTGGCCGTCGATCACCATCTGGGTGGCGGCGTCCATGCTCGGCTTCAGGCGGTAACGCTGGCCACGTACGGGTCGCCGTCAGCCGATCAGGTGCGGCAGGCGCTGGAACAGCGTGGTCGTGTATTCCACCAGCGCGCCCATCAGGTAGCCGCCGGTGGCGAACAGGGCCGCGGTGAGCGCGATGGCCTTGGCCACGAAGGCGATGGTCGGCTCGTTGAGCTGGGTCGCGGCCTGGATCACGCCGATGACCACGCCCACGACCAGCACCACCAGCAGCAGCGGTCCGCCGATCCACAGGGCGACCTCGAGGCCGCCGCGCAGCTCGGTCAGCGCGGTTTCGGGCGTCATGGCTCAGACCCCGTTGAAGCTGGCGGCCAGCGAGCCGACGATCAGCACCCAGCCGTCGACCAGCACGAACAGCAGGATCTTGAACGGCGCCGACACCAGCATCGGCGAGAGCATCATCATGCCCATCGACATCAGCACGCTGGCCACCACCAGGTCGATGATCACGAACGGGATGAAGATCAGGAAGCCGATCTCGAAGGCGGTCTTGAGTTCGCTGGTGATGAACGAGGCCACCACGATCGGGAACGGCACGTCGGCGGCGCTGGCGTAGGTGCCGTGCCCGGCCAGGCCGGCGAAGGTCATCAGGTCGGTGTCGCGCACCTGGGCCAGCATGAAGTCGCGCAGCGGCCCGGTGGTCAGGGTCCACGCGCTGGAGAAGTCGATCTGCCCGTTGAGGTACGGCGCCATGCCCTGGGTCCAGGCTTTCTCGCCCACCGGCATCATCACCAGCATGGTCAGGAACAGCGCCAGCCCCACCAGCACCTGGTTGGACGGCGTCTGCCCGGTGCCGAGCGCCTGCCTCAGGAGGCCCAGCACGATGACGATCCGGGTGAACGCGGTCATCGCCAGCAGCGCCGACGGGATCAGGGTGATCGCCGTCATCAACAGCAGGGTCTGCAGCGGCAGGCTGACGGTGTTGTCGCCGATCTTGCCGACCGCGACCCCCGGCAGCGAGGGCAGGGCGGGCGCCGACGGCGCCGGCACTCCCGGAGCGCCGGCCGGCGCGGGCTGCGCCGGCGCGGCCGCCTGGGCGAGGGCCGGCAAAGGCAGGCACAGCGTCCACAGCATCAGGATCGAACACAGCAGCCATCGCATGGTCAGGGCTCCTTGCGCAGGCGCTTGGCCAGCATCGAGGCGAACATCGAGGGAAAATCCGGCAGCGCCGGCGGCGGCGCCACGGTCAGGGGTTCGGGCAGCAGGTGCAGGCGCGAGATGCCGCCGGGGCCGACCCCGAGCATCAGCTGCTCGCCGCCGACCTGGACCACCACCACCCGCTCCTTGGCGCCGACCGCGAGCATGCTCACCACTTTCAGCTGCTCGCTCTGGCGCAGGCCGACGCCCGCGCCGGGCATGCGCTTGAGC
>DATHAV010000304.1:0-5771 GCA_035296505.1 Pseudoxanthomonas sp. | reverse complement strand
TGTATTCCAGCGGTGCGATCAGCGAGGCCTCGCCGCGGCGAAAGGCTTCGGTCAGCGCTATCTGCGCAAGAGACCCCGATACCCCCACACCGGCGATAGTCCATCCGTCGCTGGCCTGCAGCGGCGTCCACTGCCGCAGCGCCAGCGCCCCGGAGCCGACCGACAGCAGCACCAGGAACCAGAACACCATCGCCTGCACGCTGTCGCGCCGCGCCAGCAGGCGCACGGTGATGGCGCCGATCGCATAGCAGGCCGCCGCTCCGAGGATCGCCAGGCCGCCCGCGGTGAACATGCCCTCGCCGGTGGGCCGCAGGATCACCAGCACGCCGAGCAGGCCGATGCCGATCGCGGTCCAGCGCCGCGGCCCGACCTTCTCCCCCAGCAGCGGCCCGGCCAGCGCCGTGACCAGCAGCGGCGCGACGAAGGTGATCGCATAGGCGCTGGACAGCGGCATCCCGCGCAGCCCGTACACGAAGCCGACCATCATCGCGATACCCAGCGCGCCGCGCAGCAGGTGCAGCCGCCAGTACACGCGCAGCAGCGAGCCCACCGGCACCGTCGTCGCGATCCACATCAGCACCAGCGGCAGCGAAGCGACGCCGCGCAGGGTCGATATCTGCAGCGGCGGGTAATGCGGCGCCAGCAGTTTCAGGCCCGCGTCCATCAGCGCGAACATGACCACGGCCGACAGCATCAGGCCGATCGCGGGCAGGTGGGGATGGCGCTGCGTCATGGGGCATTATCGCCGCGCGGCCCCGGCCGCGACAGGCCCTTGCGCGTGCATCGGCGCTCTGGCACGTGGGTTACTCTGGTGCGCCTCTCCACCGCATCGGCCGCCATGCCCTCTTTCGATATCGTCTCCGAAGTCGACACCCACGAGCTGACCAACGCCGTCGACCAGGCCAGCCGCGAACTCACCACGCGTTTCGACTTCAAGGGCGTTGAGGCGAAGTTCTCGCTGGAGGACAACGTCATCAGCCAGTCGGCGCCCAGCGAGTTCCAGCTCAAGCAGATGGGGGACATCCTGCGCGCGCGCCTGATCGCCCGCGGCATCGACGTGCGCTGCCTGGAAGAAGGCGAGGTGGAGACCAACCTGGCCGGCGCGCGGCAGAAGATCACGGTCAAGCAGGGCATCGAGCAACAGTATTTTGTTCCTTCGTTTTGCAGAAGGTGGAAGTAACCCCTCTAGAATAAAGCTCTTATAATTTCAAAAGTTACTGCTCCATTCATTATACTCTCTGCTGGCAAATTTAACTAGATATTTGTATGAATCATATTATCATTTTTAATCTTATGGGGTTTGTTGCTGCCGCTTATAAAATAACGCAACAGATATCCTCAGCAAGATTAATTATTTTGTAAATTTTTTCTTCAGATCTGCATATTCTGTGTATTCTTCAGATAGCAAATTTTTGTATCGTCATCGCAAGAAGATCATGGTCATTGTTAATAAGATTTTAATGCATTAATAGTTTTTAACTGTGCGGCCTGGTAATTACCTGTGACATCACCGTATTTGGACTCCTTAAGGCCAAGCTTCTTTTTCAACAGCTCTTGAGCTGTGATAATAATACCTTCCAAAGCATTCTTGTCCTCTTCTTTGGATATGGCATTCTTAAGATAATGAAGAATCTCATCTTTTGTCTTAGGATGATTAAACCAAATTTGCCTCATGGCCGTTGCGGCATAACATCTCAATTGTCCATCAGGATCAGTTAGCAGTCGGTCATTCAGTGCACTCAAGTCTTTCTGATTACCAACCCACCCTAAAACAATGATGCTCCGGTAACGCAGATCACCTTGTCTTATGGTAAGATTTTCCAATGCAACTTTTTTTGCATATTTACTTTTTAGATTGCTTAGCAGCTGTATGACGTCAGCTCTTAAACCAGTATCTTCAATTCCTTGAATATACTTTTCGTATAAAAATTCTCCAACTTTTTCTTTATTACGTTTATTTAAGGCGTCTGCGACGAAAAAGAATTTAATAGTGCTTTTTGCCTCTTCAGAAAGATCTGGATCTTGAATTATCTTATAATGAAACTCTAAATAATCCAAACAATCTGATGATAATAATTCTTCTTTGAAATCAAAGATAGTGTCAAACGGATCTTCTAAAGTTTTTAGATTTTTATACAAAATTTCTAGATTATCTATGTTCATGTCATTAATCAGTTATTCCTTTAGGTTAGTTCATTGTAAGGTCAAAATTCATGAATGAAGCGCAGCCCACGGCCGGCGGCGAAGGCCCGATCGCGCGCACCCGCCTGTGGCTGGAGCGCGCGGTGATCGGGCTCAACCTGTGCCCGTTCGCCAAGGCGGTGCATGCCAAGGAGCAGGTGCGTTTCGTGCTCAGCGACGCGACCACGCCCGAGGCGCTGCTGGAGCAGCTGGCCGAGGAGCTGGTGCACCTGCGCGACGCTCCGCCGCACGCGCTGGACACCACGCTGATCGTGCATCCGCAGGTGCTCGAGGACTTCCTGGACTACAACGACTTCCTCGACAACGCCGACGCCGCGGTCGAGGCGCTGGACCTGGAAGGCGTGATCCAGGTGGCGAGCTTCCACCCGCACTACCGGTTCGCCGGCACCGGCTTCGACGATGTCGAGAATTTCACCAACCGTTCGCCCTACCCCACCCTGCACCTGTTGCGCGAGGACAGCGTCAGCCGCGCGGTGGAGGCGTTTCCCGAGGCCGACGCCATCGTCGATCGCAACATCGAAACCGTGACCCGGCTCGGGGCGCAAGGCTGGCACAAGCTGCTCGGCGACTGAGCGCGGCGCTTCGCGCGAGGCTTACGGGCCGGCCCGTATCACTGTCCGCATGATCGAGGTTCCTGCCATCGAAGCCTGGAGCGCCGCGCCGCTCGCCGGACGCGTGGTGCTGGTGACCGGCGGCGCGCAGGGCATCGGCCGCGGCATCGCGCAAGCGGTGCTGGGCGCGGGCGGCAGCGTGCTGATCGGCGGCCTCGACGCCGAGGCCGGCGCCGAGTGCCTGCGGGACTGGGAGGTCGGGGAGCGCGCACGCTTCCGCAGGCTCGACGTGCCGCGAATCCAGGGCCGCGTCCTTCGTCGACGCCGCGCGGCGCAGGTTCGGCCGCATCGATGGACTGGTCAACAACGCGGGCATCGCCGATCCGCACGCCGGACCGGTGACCCACCTGTCGTGGCGCGAATGGAACCGGCGCCTGTCCAGCCTGCACGGCGCGTTCCTGTGCGGCAAGCATGCGCTGCCTTCGCTGCGGGAGAACGGCGGCGCCATCGTCAACATCGCTTCCACGCGCGCACTGCAGTCGGAGCCCGACAGCGAAGCCTATGCCGCGGCCAAGGGCGGCCTGCTGGCGTTGACCCATGCGCTGGCGAGCAGCGCCGGTCCGTCGGTGCGCGTCAACGCCATCAGTCCCGGATGGATCGCGGTGGAGAACTGGAAGAAGAGCGCCGAACGCGGCAGGCCGAAGCCGAGCGAAGCCGATCATGCCCATCACCCCGCGGGACGCGTCGGCGTGCCGGAGGACATCGGCAGGCTCGCGGTCTACCTGCTCTCGAGCCAGTTGTCCGGCTTCGTCACCGGCCAGACCGTTCAGCGTGGACGGCGGCATGACCAGACGGATGCAGTACGCCTGAGCCGCGCTCAGGCGGCGAGCCGCCGCGCCAGCAGGCGACGCACGTCGTGCAGCGACGGCACGATGGCGTGACCCAGCGCGTGCATCGCTTCGTCCGGCGGCACCAGGTCGGGCACCTGGATCGGCAGCATGCCGGCGGCCAGCGCGGCGCGCACGCCGGTGGGAGAATCCTCCAGCACCAGGCACTGCGCAGGCTCCACGCCCAGCGTCGATGCCGCCAGCAGGTAGACATCCGGCGCTGGCTTGGGGCTGGAAACGTCGCTGCTGGTGCAGACCGCGTCGAACCGCGCCAGCAGCCCGGTCGCCTCCAGCTTGCGCAGCGCCAGCGGCCGTCGCGTGGACGTGGCCACCGCGCGCGGGAGGCGGTGGAGGTCCAGCAGATCGAGCAGTTCGACCAGGCCGGGACGGTGGGAAATTCCCGCCGCGACCATCAGGTCGTAATGCGCATTGGAACGCTCCAGCACCGCGGTGCGCCGCGCCTTGCCCAGTGCATCGTCGAGCATTCCGCGGCACACCGCTTCGCTGTGGCCGATCATCGACAGCCACAGCGCGTCCGGCAGGTCGTGGCCCAGCTCGCGCGCGGCGCGCCCCATGCAGTCGACGATCGCGCGCTCGCTGTCGAGCATCAGACCGTCCATGTCGAAGATCACCGCGGCGGGCAGGAAAGGCAGCGCGAGTTCGCTCATGCCGCCGCCTCGAACAGGCGCCGCACGTCGCGCTGGTCCAGCCTGCGCCAGTGGCCCGGCGGCAGCGAGCCCAGCGCCAGGCCGCCGATGCGGCTTCGATGCAGCGCCTCGACGCGGTTGCCGGCCGCGGCGAACATGCGCCGCACCTGGTGGTAGCGCCCTTCGCGCAGGGTCAGCCGCGCCGTTCGCGGGCCGAGCGGTTCGAGTTCGGCCGGCAGCAGCGGGGTCTGCTCCGACTCCAGCATCAGCGTGCCGCTGGCGAACAGCGCGGCCTCGTCGCCGCGCAGGTCCTGCGCCAGCGTCGCTTCGTAGACCTTGGCCAGCTTGGACTTCGGCGAGGAGATGCGGTGCAGCAGCGCGCCGTCGTCGGTCAGCAGCAGCAGGCCGCTGGTGTCGCGGTCCAACCTGCCCACGGTGGACAGCAGCGGCGAGCGCAGGCGGAAGCGCGGCGGCAGCAGGTCGTAGACGATGCGTCCCGGATCCTTGGTCGAACAGGTAATGCCGACCGGCTTGTGCAGCGCGATCAGCAGGCCCGGCGGCGGATCCAGCGGTTCGCCGTCGATGCGGATCGCGTCGTGGTTGACCGGATCGTCGGCGTACAGCACCTCGCCGTGCGCATCGGTGACGCGGCCTTCGCGGAACATCAGCGCCACCTGCTTGCGGCTGCCGTAGCCCAGGTTGGCGATGTGCTTGACGATCCTCATCGACGCGCCGGCGCCTTCAGCGCCTCGATCGCCTTGAAGCCGTCGCGCTCGGCCAGCACGCGCACCTGGCCGAAGCCGGCGTCCAGCGTCCGTTCGTAGGGCAGGTGGCGGTTGGCCACCAGGTACAGGCGGCCGCCGGGTTTCAGCGACTCGGCGGCCACGGCGATGAAGCGGCGACCGATGTCGGGACGGTCGGCGCGGCTCTGGGTGTGGAACGGCGGGTTGCTGACGATGAAGTCGTAGCGCTGCGGCAGCCCGGTGGTGACGTCGTGCCAGCGGCACTCGATCGCCGCGCCCGCCGCGCGCAGGTTGTGCCGCGCGAGCTCCAGCGCACGCGCTTCGGCTTCGTACAGGTGCATCGCGCTCACGCCTTCGCAGCGCGCCAGGACTTCGGCGGACAGATAGCCGTAGCCGGCACCGAGGTCCGCCCCGATGCCGGCAAGGTCGGCCGGCAGGTGCTGCGCCAGCAGCGCCGATGCCGGATCGATGCGGTCCCAGGCGAACAGTCCCGGCCGGCTGCGGAAGCGGCCGTCCAGGATCGCGCGCGGCGCGTCCAGCGCCAGCCAGCGCGCCTGCAGCGAGGCGTCGTGCGTGCCGTCCAGCGGCGGCGTCCAGAACGTGCGGCAGTGGTGCTTGGTGACGCCGCCGCCGATGCCCGCCAGCCGCTCGAGATCGGCCTGTCCGGATTTTGCGCCTTCGTTGTTGGCGATGCTGGCCACCACGGTGCCGCCGGGCGCCGCCAGCGACAGCGCGCGCGCC
>DATHAV010000303.1:0-2935 GCA_035296505.1 Pseudoxanthomonas sp. | reverse complement strand
CCGCACAAGTACGTCGAGGGCGCGCAGTACCTCTCGATCGCGGCAGGCAGCGAAGGCGCCGCCAAGCTGGTGTTTGAAACCGATGCCCGCGGCTCGGTCACCGCCTGGCGCGTGGGGCTGCCGCCGCAGGTGGATTACGTCGAAGGCTGCTCCTGAGCCTGGGCCACGCGCGACAACCAACACGGGAGCAACGGCGATGATGGAAGCCTGGTCTTATTTTCTGCTCGGCCTGGTGCTCCTCGCGCTGGGCGGCGACTCGATCGTCAAGGGCGCCTCGGGGCTGGCGCAGCGGTTCGGCGCCTCGCCGTTCGTCGCGGGGCTGCTGCTGGTGGCGTTCGGCACCTCGCTGCCCGAGCTGTTCGTCAACGCCCGCGCCTACGCGGTCGGGGCGCAGGACCTGGCGCTGGGCAACGCGGTCGGCAGCAACATCGCCAACTTCGGATTGACGCTCGGGCTGGCCGCGATCGCCGCGCCGCTGGTGATCCGCATGCGCCTGCTGTCGCTGCTGCTGGTGGCGCTGACCCTGGCCACCCTGGTCCTGATGGCGTTCGGGTTGGACGGGGCGATAAGCCGCGGCGAGGGCTTCGCGCTGCTGCTCGGCTTCGTCGCGCTGGTGGCGTTCATGCTTTCGCGCGCGGGACGCGAAACCGCGGAGGTGCGCGCAAGCGTGGCCGCCTACAGCGCGACCCGCAGCGTGCTGTGGATGAACCTGATGCGCTTTGCGGTGGCCGCCGCGTTGCTGTACTTCGGCGCCGACTTCGTGGTGCGGGGCGCGCCCCTGCTCGGCGCCGCCTGGGGCCTGTCGCCGCTGCTGATCGGCATGCTGCCGATGGCCATCGGCACCGCGCTGCCGGAAGCCGCCGCCGCGGTCGCCGCCGCGCGGCGCGGGCAGGGCGACATGGTCGCCGGCCACGTCATCGGCTCGAGCCTGTTCAACCTGCTGGTGGTGATCGGCGGGATGGCGGCGCTGCGTCCGCTGCCGCTGCCGGCCTCGTTCGTGCGGCTCGAGTTGCCGGCGGCGATCGTGTTCGCCTTCCTGCTCTACCCGATGCTGCGTGGCGACCTGCGCATCGGCCGCGGCGAGGGCATCGTCCTGCTGCTCACGTTCGCGGGCTGGATCGCGTTCGAGCTGGTAATGCTCTAGCGGTTCGCAGGCACCGTGGCGAATGGTGGGCGCGCCGGGTCAGTCGTCGTTTGGCGCAGGCTCGGCGGCGGCTTGGTCGCGAGGCGGTTGGCGGGGGCGGTCGGGCATCAGCGACAGCGCCGCCTTGGCCAGGAGGTGGGCGCTGATCGGCGCGGTGATGAACAGGAACACCGTGATCAGCAGTTCGCGCAGGCCCACGCCGTTGCCCAGGGCGGCGTGGTGGGCGATCGACGCGATCAGGATGCAGCCCACCCCTAGCGTGGTGGCCTTGGTCGGGCCGTGCAGGCGCTTGAAGAAGTCCGACAGCTTGACCAGCCCGAACGAGCCGACCAGCACGAAGAAGCAGCCGATCGCCAGCAGCGCCGACAGCAGGAGTTCCAACCCCGCGCTCATTCGACGATGTCCCGGCGCAGGACGTACTTGCTCAGCATCACCGTGCCCACGAAGCCCAGCATGGCGATGATCAGCGCGGCTTCGAAGTAGATGGTCGAGCCCAGGTGCATGCCGAACAGGATCAGCAGCGCGATGGTATTCACGTACAGCGTGTCCAGCGCCAGGAGGCGGTCGGGCACGCCGGGGCCGCGCAGCAGGCGGTACAGGCTGAGCAGCACCGCCGCTCCGACCGCGTACAGGGACACCACCACGGCGGTATCGATCAAGGGAATATCTCCTTCAGCGGCGCCTCGTAGCGCGTCTTGATCTGGTCGATCGCGGCCTGCGGGTCGTCCAGGTCGAAGCAGTGCACCAGCAGGTGGCGCTGGTCCTGGGTCAGTTCGGCCGACACCGTGCCCGGGGTCAGCGTGATGATGCTGGCCAGGGCGGTGATGCCGTGGATGCTGGTCAGCTCCAGCGGCACCCAGATGAAGCCCGGGTGCAGCGCGCGCTGCGGGCCCAGGATGCGGCGCGCGACCTCGATGTTGGACAGCACGATATCGACCGACACCGTCGCCGCCAGCCGCCCGATGGCCGCGCCTTTTCCGAAGCGCGCGCGCTGGGGACGCAGCAGGCCGGCCATCAGCGGCAGCGCGATCGCCAGCGCCGCGCCCAAGGCCATCTGCCCGGCGCTGAAATCGGCCGCCAGCAGCAGCCACAGCGCGAACACGGCGAGGCTCAGGAGCGGCGAGGGCAGGAAGCGCTTCATGGCGAAGGCGCCCGCAGCCGCGGTTCGGTGGCCCGGACCTGTTCGATGTACTGGGCCGGAGCGAGGATCTGTTCGCCGGCCGCCTGGGTGTAGCGCAGCACCGGCCCGGCCGCCAGCGCGAGCGCCACGCCGTATCCGATCAGCAACATCGCGGCGGCGGTTTCGATGCGCGTGGGCTGCGGCGGCGCGTCGCGTTCGGGATAGCGCCCGGCGCGCCAGAACACCTGGCTGCCGACCCGCGACAGCGCCACCACCATCATCAGGCTGGTCGCCAGGATGGCGGTCCACACGCTTGCGGTGAGCGGCGCGGGCGCGGCGGCCAGCAGCATCAGCTTGCCGACGAAGCCCGACAGCGGCGGCAGGCCGGCCACCGACACCGCGCCGATCAGGAACAGCACGCCGAGCAGGGTCCGCGCGCCCATCGGCGCCGGACGCTCGAGCCGGTCGCCGGTGGCGCCGCGCTGGCGCCTGACCAGGTCCGCGATCAGGAACAGCGCGGCGGTGACGAAGGTGCTGTGGACCAGGTAGTACAGGCCCGCGCTCACGGCCGCGGGGGTCTGCAGCGCGAAGCCGATGAACAGCGTGGCCGCCGAGGCGATCACTAGGTAGGACACGGTGCCGCGCAGCGTGCGCCCGGCCAGCGCGCCCAG
>DATHAV010000302.1:0-4229 GCA_035296505.1 Pseudoxanthomonas sp. | reverse complement strand
CCGCCGACGTCGCGCCCGAACACATCGACTGGGGCGGCGGCGCGCAGGCCGGCCTGCTCGGCGGCGTCGAGGTGGCCACGCTGCCGGCGCTGCGCCCAGTGCCGCGCGTGCCGATCGAATTCCTGTCGCTTGCCGGCGCCGTGCTGTGCCACCGCGAACCCGGGCGCCACGCCCTGCTGTACCGGATGCTGTGGCGTACCGCGCGCGGCGAGGGCGCGCTGCTGGAGCGGGCCACCGACGCGGACGTGCATCGCGTCGGCGTGCTGGAGAAGGCGGTGCGGCGCGACAGCCACAAGATGAAGGCGTTCGTGCGCTTCCGCGGGATCCCGGGGCAGAGCGATGCGTTCGTGGCGTGGTTCGAACCCGAGCACTTCATCGTCGATCGGGTGGCGCCGTTCTTCGCGCGCCGCTTCGCCGGCATGCGCTGGGCCATCGTCACTCCCTACCGCAGCGCGCAGTGGGACGGCGCGGCGCTGGCGCTCGGCCCCGGGGGCGTGCGCGCCGACGCGCCGGCCGACGACGCCCAGGAAGCGCTGTGGCGCACCTACTACGCGCACATCTTCAACCCGGCGCGCCTCAACCCGACCATGATGCGCAGCGAGATGCCGCAGAAGTACTGGAAGCACCTGCCCGAGACCCAACTGCTGCCGGCCCTGATCCGCGACGCCGGCCAGCGCGTGCGCGAGATGGCCGAGCGCGCGCCCGAGGCGCCGCGGCGCCGCATCCCCCAGGCGCCGCCCGCTCCTGCGCCGCCCCAGGCCGACACCCTCCCCGGACTGCACGCGGCCGCGCGCGCCTGCCGCCGCTGCGAACTGTGGCAGCCGGCCACCCAGGCGGTGGTCGGCGAAGGCCCGGCCGACGCGCGCATCGTGGTGATCGGCGAGCAGCCGGGCGACGAAGAGGACCTCAGCGGACGCCCGTTCGTCGGCCCCGCCGGCAGGCTGTTCGACCGCGCGCTGCGCGAGCTCGGCATCGACCGCGCCGGCCTGTACGTCACCAACGCGGTCAAGCATTTCCGCTTCGAGCAGCGCGGCAAGCGCCGCCTGCACCGCAACCCGGAGGCCGCGCACGTCGACGCCTGCGGCGTGTGGCTGCAGCGGGAGTTGGAACTGCTGCGCCCGCGGGCGGTGCTGTGCCTCGGCGCCACCGCGGCGCGGGCGGTGCTGGGACCGGGTTTCCGCCTGATGGCCGAGCGCGGGCAATGGCGGACGCTGGGCGAGGGCACGCGCGCGCTGGCCACCGTGCATCCGTCGTGGGTGCTGCGCCAGGGCGCCGCCCCGGCGCGCGAGGCCGGCTATGCGGGCATGGTCGAGGACTTGCGCCTGTTGCTGCAGCGGTGACGCCTACTTCATCAATGCGAGCATCGCGCTAGCCTCCACGCCACAGGTGCACCGCCAGCCCGGCCAGCGCGCAGCCGGCCAGCACCGGCAGCACGCCGATGCGAAAGCGCATCAGCGCCAGCAGCGCGGCGACCGCGATCGGCGCCGAGAGCCAGTCGAAAGGGCCGTCGAAACCCCGTGGCCACAGCACGTGGTAGGCGAAGAACAGCGCCAGATTCGCGATCACGCCGACCACCGCCGCGGTGACCGCGGTGAGCGGCGCGGTGAAGCGGATTTCGCCGCGCGTGGATTCGACCAGCGGACCGCCCCCCAGGATCAGCAGGAACGACGGCAGGAAGGTGAACCAGGTGACCAGGCATGCGGCCAGGGCGCCGGCGGCGAACGCATGCTGCGGGCCGAACTCATGCAGCGCGTAGCCGCCGACGAAGCCGACGAAGGCCACCACCATGATCAGCGGTCCCGGCGTGGTTTCCCCCAGCGCCAGGCCGTCGATCATCTGCGTCGGCGTCAGCCAGCCGTACTGCACCACCGCGCCCTGGTAGACGTAGGGCAGCACCGCGTAGGCGCCGCCGAAGGTCAGCAGCGCGGCCTTGGTGAAGAACCAGCCCATCCGGGTGAAGCCGCCGTCCCAGCCGAACAGCGCGGTCAGCGCGGCCATCGGCGCGATCCACAGCACCGCGCCGACCGCCAGCAGCCGCGCCAGCCGGGAGGTCCGGAAACGCGCGTGCGCGGGCGGCGGGGTGTGGTCGTCGATCAGGGCCGGCGCGGCGTCCGCGGAGCCGTCCGCGGCGTGCGCGCCTGCGCCCGGGGCGAACCTTTCGGGGGCGAGCCGTCCGCCGACGAACCCGACCGCCGCCGCGCCCAGCACCACCAGCGGAAACGGGACCTGCAGGGCGAAGATGGCCACGAACGCGGCGGCCGCGATCGCCCACAGCCAGGCGTTGCCCAGCACCTTCGATCCGATCCGCCAGGCCGCGTGCACCACGATGGCGGTCACTGCCGGCTTGATGCCGTAGAACACCCCCGCCACCAGCGGCACGTCGCCGAAGCGCAGGTACAGCCAGGACAAGGCGATCAGCAGCACCAGCGAGGGCAGCACGAACAACGCCCCGGCGATCACTCCGCCGGCGCCGCGGTGCATCAGCCAGCCGATGTAGGTCGCCAGCTGCTGCGCCTCGGGACCGGGCAGCAGCATGCAGTAGTTGAGCGCATGCAGGAACCGGCGTTCGGAGATCCAGCGCCGGCGCCGCACCAGCTCCTCGTGCATCAGCGCGATCTGCCCGGCGGGGCCGCCGAAGCTGATGCAGCCCAGCTTCAGCCAGAACAGCGTGGCCCGCGCCAGCGTCGCCGCGGCGGGCGGCTGCGTTCCGGGGACGCCGGCATCTGGGGCAGTGTCGTGCATGGCTTGGCAACGAGAGGCAGGAAACCACTTTCGCACGTCGGGACGGCACCGTCTGTAGAGGCGCCCGAAGCGCGCGCCTTTGCTATTCGCTCAATACCGGCGCCCGCTCCAGGAGTTCCTGCATGGCCTGCGCGATCCTGGCGAACCGGTGCGCATCGATCCGCGCGCGGTCTGCGGCCTCGCTATCGCCCATGCGCAGGGCCTCGGCGGCGGTTCTCTCCATCAGCAGCTGGCGTTCCTGCATCGCGCGCACCGCGCTCCACACCGCCTCGTCGGTGCCCTGGCACTGCGCGTGCACCAGGCTGCGCAGGGTGAAGGCATGGCCGGTGTGGCAGCGGTAGCGCAGCGGCGTGGTGCCCGACAGCTCCCACAGCGAACCGTGGCAGTCCGGACACGCGAACGTGGAGGGGACCGCGATGTGCGGCAGGTGGTCCATGGGGTGTCCCTCCATCAGGAACAGCTTGTGCTCGTGCCGCGGCAGCGCGGCGTCGCCCGCATGCGGCCCGGCCGAGTCGTGCGCCTGCGCGACCAGTGCGTCCAGCAGTGCCGGCATCCCGGCCAGCGGCCGGCAGTGGTCGACCTCGACGTGGCGCAGGGCGCTCAGCGGCATGCTCGGCGCCGCCGCATCGGCCGGGTCCTGGACCACGGCCGTGCCGCCGCAGGCCTTGATGGCCTGCAAGCCCGCGGTGCCGTCGTCGAGCATTCCGGTCAGCACCACGCCGATCACGTCGCGGCCCCGCGAAAGCGCCGCCGACCGGAACAGCGGGTCCACCGCCGGCCGCGTGTGGTGCTCCTTGGGTCCGCTGCACAACCGCAGGATCGGACCCTCCACCAGCACATGGCGGTCGCTGGGACCGAAGTAGATATGCCCGGGCTTCATGCAGTCGCCGTCCATCGCGTGGTGCGCCGGCAGCGGTCCACTGGCCGACAGCAGCTCCGGCATCGCGCTGCGCTGCATGCCGATGTGCAGGACCACCACCAGGGGCGCCGGGAAATCGGCCGGCATATGCGCGGCCAGCCACAGCAGCGCCTCGACGCCGCCCAGCGACGCACCCATGACCACCACCTTGCCGTTTTCCGGGGCGAATTCGCGAAGCATCGCCGCAGTCTAGGCCGCGGGCGTTAGTCGCCGGTCATGCGCGCCCACCGCGGCTGGCCGAACGCGCGCCGCATCGAGGACCCGCGCGGCGGCCGATATCGCGCGTATTTCAACCGGAAATCCGCATGAGCAGCTGCGAACCGCGGTGAAGTTCGCTCCGCTGAAGAAGATCCAGCCTTGGCTGCGCGAGTGCGTCGACCCCGCCCTTTCTTGGCCAAGGTCGAAGGCGCCGGCACGACTTCCGCTCGGGCCGCACCTGGTGCGAGCGTAGCTACGCTCGCGCGGCGCCCGCCACCCGCCGCTACGTCCGGACGCCGGAAGCCCCGACGCGCGACATGGCTGAAAGCGACGCCGCGCTGGCGGAGCCCGACCCGGCAGGGGCCGACGG
>DATHAV010000301.1:0-2359 GCA_035296505.1 Pseudoxanthomonas sp. | reverse complement strand
GGAGTAGAACATCCCGGCCTTGATGTTTCCCGCGTTCGCCATTTGCTCAAGCTCTTCATCCGCTAGGCGGCTGGCTGCAAGCCATTCCTCCGGCATGGGGAACCCTTGGTTCGCCAGCTCCCTCTGCTCAGCGGCGGCGGTGAACTTGTTCGCGCCGTAGTAGCGAGCGTCAATGTCGCGGAGGATGGCTTGCTCCTGTTGAGGTAGCTCCATCACCCGCTTATCCCAGCTGTCTGCACGCTAGACACGCACGGCAGGGTCGAAGACGAAAGCATCCGGCAGGCTCAACCGCTCCGCTTGCTTCACCGACATGCCTTCCCCGGCCGTGCTCTTGCTCGATATGTCTTCGCCGGCTGTAGTTGCGCCTTCGAATGTGATTTCCGAAGCATCTAACTGTATGCGGCCGAAAGCCGCCAAAGCCGCAATCGAGAACAATGCCGCCGTCAGCCTTCTCATTGCTTTCTCCACCCTTTTGCCCTGCATATCGTAGACCCATGGCGCACGGTGCGGTGGCAGCCGACCGGATGGCGGCCACGCCAGCCATCGGATTGTTGCTTGCGGCTTCAAGATAGGTCTGCGAAACCTTGGCAGGAGCTGTCCGCTGGGAGTCTTTTCGCCGGCGCATCCAGTCATCCTGTCGTTGAACCGTTGCCGCGGCAGCACTGGCTTTGTCCAGGGGTGACGCCAAAATTCCCACTCGAACGCAAGAATGAACCTGACTCTTTGGTTTGTAGCGGTAGCGACGGCGCGGAGCCCGAAGGCACAATCGTGGCCGCGATCGATGCCGGCTCCGATGATTGCGGTAGTTGAAGTCGGCACTCCACTCTGGCCCCCTGTTTTTCTGCAGCCGCACTTACTGCAAAGATCGCGCGTCGCCGGAGCTGTTCAGATGAATGCGCTTCCGGCAGAAAGCTAGAGATCAACCGCATCAGCCCGGTTTCATCACCATCAACCAGAAGATTCCTATGACGGAGATAAAGGCAGGCCACCCCAGCCAGAACCACCAGCGCATGGCGCGGCGGTACGCGGCAGGCAACGGCTCGCCGCGGTCGGCGGCGGTCCGGGCTAGGTCGCGGGCGCGAACCTGCAGCCAAAGCACCGGCAGCCAGCAGGCGCCGACGAGAGCGAACAAGATCAGCGCCCATAGCAGCCAGGGGTGGTCGAGCGGCAGGCCTATCAGGTGCGCCAGCCAAAGGCCGCTTCCAAGCTGGATTATCACGGCCGGTGCGGTGAAGCAGGTGTTCGCGAGGACCACCGTGCGGGCGGTGGCGGCGATTACGCGGATATCACCGCGCAGGTGCGCCATCCACATGAAGAATGCGATCCAAGCCCCGTGCCGAGCAGCAGCGTGGACGAGAGAATATGGATCCATTTGAGCCACAGGTAGGCCGCTATCGCCGGTCCGAGATGATCAACAGCGCAGCGAGGGCGGGTAGGACCACCAGATTCTCGGCAAGGCCGCCCAGCGGGTCGAACCAAAGCGCGGGCAGCATCAGACCGAACGCCAGCGTGTAGGCGCCAACCAAAGCCAGCATCGCGCCCAGTACCCGCCGCATTTTCAAGCCGAACAGCAAGGCGGCACCTAGAACAAGATCGATCATCGCGGCGCCCCGCGCCGTCTCGACAGGATAAAGTGAGGCCAAGAGCGAGTCCGCCGCCATGCGCTCTATATCGGAGGAGGGCGTGGTGAGACCCGTCCATACCGAAATCAGGAACAGCAGAACCACGCCCATGCGCAGCGTGGGCGCCACCAGGTACAGCCGCGCATGCCATCGATCCTGCACTTGACTGGGGCGAGTTTTGAGCACGTCTTCCAACCCCCGTGGCGCGAAGCCGAAGTCGCGGTGGAGCCGCTCGCTGGCGCCAGCCTCGGTGACGTTTCCCCAGGGTTGAAGGTACCGCTCTGGTGGCGGTCAAGCCCGAGGTGGGCGGCGAATCGGGGGCATGGGCCGCAGCTGCTTCCATGGTCAAACGACTCTTGCGCATGTCTGTCTGCTCAGGCGACGGACTCTGTCTGGCTTCAGCTGGTACGGCTCATTGCAAGCGGCTCACCCCATCACCGGCCCTTGCGCTGCCTGCGCCTCGCGCTCCTGTTGCCTGCGCCGCTCCTCCTGCTGCGCCAATTGCACGGCCAGGTCCACTTGGGCGAACTCCGCCACGCTGCGCTCGGTCGGCACCTGCAGCGCGGCCGCCGGCACCAGCGCGCGGGAGGTGCCCACCAGGTCGGGATCGCCCCGGTAGACCATCAGGTTCGATGCCGCTCCATATTTTCCTTGTGCATCGGGCGCCAGCTTGACGCCATCGATCGCGTCCAGGCGGTTCTGGCGCGAGGCCACCGCCAGCCCCAGTGCCTCGCGCT
>DATHAV010000300.1:0-7780 GCA_035296505.1 Pseudoxanthomonas sp. | reverse complement strand
TTGTGGGCTCGGGCCGAGACATGACGGCGCAGGTCCAAGCCGAGGAGGCGCTTCGCCAAAGCCAGAAGATGGAGGCCATGGGCCAGCTCACCGGCGGCGTGGCGCACGATTTCAACAACCTGCTGACCCCGATCATCGGTTCGCTCGACCTGCTGCAGCGCAAAGGCCTCGGCGGCGAGCGCGAGCAGCGCCTCATCTCCGGCGCCGCGCAGTCCGCCGAGCGCGCCAAGATACTGGTACAGCGCCTGCTGGCCTTCGCCCGGCGCCAGCCGCTTCAGTCGGTGGCCGTCGATGTCGCCCGCCTGGTGACCGGCATGGCCGATCTGGTGTCGAGCACCACCGGGCCTCAGGTGAAGGTGGTGGTCGATGCGCCGGAGGATCTTCCCGCCGCCAATGCCGATCCCAACCAGCTGGAAATGGCGCTGCTCAACCTCAGCGTGAACGCGCGCGATGCCATGCCCGACGGCGGCACCCTGCGTATCTCGGCCAGTGCGGAGACGGTGGAGCCGGGACATCCATCGGGGCTGTACGGCGGCGCCTATATTCGTCTGTCGGTCGCCGACTCCGGCATCGGCATGGACGAGGCAACGCTGGCGCGCGCGGTCGAACCCTTTTTCTCCACCAAGGGCATCGGCAAAGGCACCGGCCTGGGGCTGTCGATGGTGCACGGGTTGGCCTCGCAGCTGGGGGGCGCGCTGGTGCTGCGCAGCCACGTCGGGCTGGGCACCAACGTCGAGCTCTGGTTGCCCCAGAGTGCGTCCGCGCCCGAAGCCGAGGCGAGCAATGCCGATGCCGCGACCGGCCCCGCCGCGACCGGCAGGGCGCTGCTGGTCGACGACGAGGAACTGGTGCGCCTGAGCACGGCCGACATGTTGAACGACCTCGGCTACGCGGTGATCGAAGCAAGCTCCGCCGAAGAAGCGATGCGGCGGATCGCCGAAGGCGAGCGTTTCGACGTGGTCGTCACCGATCACCTGATGCCGGGAATGAACGGCACCGACCTCGCCCTCGCCATCCGCGCCGCCCGCCCAGGCCTGCCCGTCCTGCTGATCTCCGGCTACGCCGAGCGCGAAGGCATCGAACCCAATCTGCCCCGGCTCACCAAACCATTCCGGAAGGACGAACTGGCTTCCAGCCTGGCGCAGCTGGCGTCGAACGTTTCGGGCGGGGAAGGGGTGGAGTGAGCGTGCACCCATGGCAACCTTCATTGGGCTGCACGCTTTTTTAACCGCGCCGCCTTCACGGTGGGTGCCTTGCACGACCCGACCGACTGCGTTTCCACCGATAGGAGTCATCCGATGAAGAAGCACGCCTTGAAGACCACTGCAACCGCGCTGATCGCCACGCTCATGCTGGGCGGCTGCGCCACGTATACCGGGCAGACCAGCGATCCCAACGATCCCAACCGGACCCGGAACAACGCCCTCATAGGCGCGGGCATCGGCGCCGTCGCCGGCCTGCTCAGCGGCGGGGATGCGACCGAGCGCCGCCAGCGCGCGCTGGTCGGTGCCGGCGTAGGCGGCCTGGCCGGCGGCGCCATCGGCGCCTATCAGGACCGCCAGGAAGCCGAACTGCGCCGTCAGACCGCGGGCACCGGCATCGATGTCAGCCGCGAGGGCGATATCATCAAGCTGAACCTGCCCGGTGGCGTGACCTTCGACTTCAATCAGGCGAACCTCAAGCCGCAGTTCCATCCGGCGCTCAACAACGTCGCCGCGACTCTGGCCGAGTACAACCAGACCATCGTGGAGATCACCGGCCACACCGACGCGATCGGCAGCGATGCGGTCAACCAGCGCCTGTCCGAGCAGCGGGCCGCATCGGTGGGCAATTACCTGATCGGCCGGGGCCTGATGCGCGAGCGCTTCGAGATCGTGGGCATGGGCAAGAACTATCCGATCGCCGACAACGGCACCGATGCGGGTCGCGCCAAGAACCGTCGCGTCGAGATCAGGGTGCTGCCGCTGCGCTCCTGAGGACGCTTGGTTTAGTAGTGCCGACGGGCCGCGCAAGCGGCCCGTTTTTCGTGCTGCCGTACCTGATCGGCCGCGGCACCAGGGCCTCGAGGCGCCCGCCGCTGGCGCCGGCGCTCGTGACCGAGCGCACGCTCGCCGCTAGAATCCGCACCTGCATCGCCATCCCTGGCGGGCCCACGGAGTATCGACGTGTCCGAATTCCAGGTGCCCGAGTCCCTTGCGACCATGCCCCGGTTTCCTCCGCTGTCCAGCCAGCGCAGCGAGATGAGCCAGCGGATGCAGGCGCTGGACTGGAGCCGCTCGCCGCTGGGTCCGCCGCAGCGCTGGCCCCAGTCGCTGCGTTCGATCGTGGCGTTGATGCTGGACTCGCGCTTCCCGATGTTCCTCGCCTGGGGTCCGGAGCTGCGCTTCTTCTACAACGACGCCTACATCGACATACTCGGCGCCAAGCATCCCTCCGCACTCGGCGAACGCTTCGCCGGCGTATGGTTCGAAATCTGGCGGGACCTGAGTCCGCTGGTCGATGCCGCGCTGGCGGGCGAAGCGTCGTATCGCGAGGACCTGCCGCTGCTGATGAACCGCAGGGGCTTTGCCGAATCCGCCTGGTTCACGTTCTCCTATTCGCCCGCGCGCGACGACAGCGGCCGGGTCGCCGGCCTGTTCTGCGCCTGCACCGAAACCACGCTCAAGGTGAGCGCCGAGAGGCGCCATACGTTCCGGCTCGGCCTGGAGGAGCGATTGCAGACCCTGAACGATTCGCGGGCGATCATGGACGCCGCGGTGGAGCTCCTGGCGCGGCATCTGGGCGCCAGTCGCGCGGGCTACAGCGAAGTGCAGGCCGACGCCGAGACCATCGTGTGCCACTCGTGCTTCGCCGACGGCGTCGCGCCGTTGCTGGGGACTTTCAAGCTCTCGGACTTCGGCCAGGTCCATGTCCAGCGCCAGCGGGACGGCGCCACCGAGGTGATCGACGACGTGAGCGTCGATCCGGAGATCGTGCGGCACACCTGGGCGGCGATCGAGGCGCGCGCGCTGGTGTCGGTTCCCCTGATCCGCGACGGGCAGCTGAAGGCCTCGCTCTACGTCAATCACCGACAGCCGCACCACTGGTCGCGCGAGGAGGTCCTGCTTATCGAAGAAGTCGCCGCCCGCACGTGGTCGGCGGTGGAGCGCGCGGTGGCCAAGGCCAGCGAGCGCGATAGCGCGCAGCGGCTGCAGCTGGCGCTGGAAGCGGGCCGCCTGGCCGAGGTCACCTTCGGCATGGAAGACGGCAGCGTCCGCCACTCGGACCGTTTCGACGAGCTGCTGGGTCATCCGCCGAAGCGCCGGCTCACGCTGGCGGAGATCCGCGCGCAGTACCACCCCGACGACCAAGCCCGGATATTGGCCGAGCGCCAGCAGATTCTCGAGAGCAGGCAGGGCTTCTACGAGGTGGAGCACCGTGTGGTCTGCCCGGACGGGGAGGTGCGCTGGATCCATGGCCGGGGGCAGGTGGAGCGCGATGCGGCGGGCAAGGCGCTGAGCGTCACCGTGGTGTACCTGGACGCGACCGAGCGCAAGGACAACGAGCTGGCGCTGCGCCAGCTCAACGACCGGCTCGAGCAGCAGGTGGCCGAGCGTACCGCCGAATTGCGCGCCAACCAGGCGCGGGTGCGGGCCGCCTTCGAAACCAGCTACACCTTCCAGGGATTGATGGCGACCGACGGCACCTTGCTCGACGCCAACCAGACGTCGCTTTCCAGCATCGAGCGGCGACGCGAGGAAGTCCTCGGCCTGCCGCTCTGGGACACCCCCTGGTTCAGCGCCACGCCGGGAATGGCCGACGCCGTGCGCGAAGCGGTCGCGCGGGTCGCCGTCGGCGCGACGTTCCGCCAGGAGGTCCATGTCCACCTGCCCACCGGCTGGCGCTGGTTCGACTTTTCGATGCGGCCGATCCGCGACGACAAGGGCAAGGTGGTCGCCATCGTGCCGGAGGCGGTGGAGACCACCGAGCGCCGCCTGGCGGTCGAAGCCCTGCTGCAGAGCCAGAAGCTCGAAGCCATGGGCCAGTTGACCGGCGGCGTGGCGCACGACTTCAACAACCTGCTGACCCCGATCATGGGCGGCCTGGACATGCTCCAGCGCGCCGAACTGAGCCCCGATCGCCAGAAGAGGATCATCAACAGCGCGATGCAGGCGGCGGAGCGGGCACGGGTGCTGGTCCAGCGGCTGCTGGCGTTCGCCCGGCGCCAACCGCTGCAGCCGGTCGCGGTCGACGTGGCGCGCGTGGTCGAGGGCATGGCCGAACTGATCTCGCGCACCTCCGGACCCCAGGTGAAGGTCAGCGTCGAACTCGCCGGCGACCTGCCGGCGGCCAAGGCGGACCCCAACCAGCTGGAAATGGCCCTGCTCAACCTGGCGGTGAACGCGCGCGACGCGATGCCCGACGGAGGCCTGCTGCGTATTTCCGCGGTCCGGGAAGAGGTGGGCGTAGGCCATTATTCGCAGCTCGAACCGGGCGTCTATATCTGCCTGTCGGTGGCCGACAGCGGCGTGGGCATGGACGAGGTCACCCTGGCCCGCGCCATCGAGCCGTTCTTTTCGACCAAGGGCGTCGGCCGCGGCACCGGGCTGGGGCTGTCGATGGCGCACGGGCTCACCGTGCAGCTCGGCGGCACGCTCACCTTGCGCAGCAGTCCGGGGCTCGGCACCAACGTCGAACTGTGGCTGCCGGTCACCAAGGCAGCCGCCGATCCTGCACGGGCCGAAGAGCCCGCAGCGGGCGCCGCCGAGTCCGCGGGCCTGGTGCTGCTGGTCGACGACGAGGAGCTGGTGCGCGGCAGCGCGGCCGACATGCTCACCGACCTGGGCTACACGGTGATCGAGGCGCAAAGCGGCGAGCATGCGCTGAAGCTGCTCGAAGCGGGCCTCAGCCCGGACATCCTGGTGACCGACCACCTGATGCCGGGCATGAGCGGCACCGAACTCATCCGTACCGCCCGCTCGCGCTGGCCCGGCCTGCAGGCGCTGCTGGTGTCCGGCTATGCCGATGTCGAAGGCGTGGCCGCCGAACTTCCGCGCCTGACCAAGCCGTTCCGCAGCGCGGAACTGGCCGCGAGCCTTCTCGCGACAGGGATATCGCGCGCCGGTTGAATTGCCGCGTTCGGCCTGGTCGCCGTGGTCGGCACGCGTGGTGCGAGGTGGGGTATCGGGCTTACGGTCACGTTGTTCGTCATGCGCGTGTGCCGTCGTTTCGAGGGCTCGCGCGACCGCCTGCAAGGTCCTCGAGCAACTGCACGCGTGATCCCACGTTACGGCGAGCGCATGCGCGGCAGTGCCAAGGGATGCCACATGGGCGGCGGGGATTCCTCCAAGGAGCGGGAAGACGGGCGGGGAATCGCTCGCGCAGGTCCTTGAGCTGGCGCTCGTACTGCTGCCTGACATCCGGGCTTGGGGCGCAAGAGTTTTCCATGCCGGGTTGCATCCTTCACCCACCTCCGGATCTTCGGCCAGGGGGGATCGGGCAGTGCGGGAACAAGGGGCCCATAGTTCTGAGTTACAGCCACGGGCGCCCGGAAGGGCAATCGGGACGTTACGCCCGTGCGGAACTGCACTTGCTTCCAGCGCCGCTCCCGGCATCTGCTCCAATGAGTGCAACATAACTGCAATAAGAGTCCACTTTAACTGTGATAGGATTTGGAAAAAAGGGGCTCTGTACCAAGAGTAGTGCGCTGCGCCAAGGAAACCGGTGGCCCCTGCGCGGAAGCGAACGACAAAGCTAAGGATGCCAGGCGTCGATGAAGGTACGGGCACGCATTTCCCCTCGTATGAAGGCACGCGGTTCTCATCGCATCTTCCAGGGGTGCCTGGCGTGCGGCTTGATGTTCCCGGCCGCCCTGGCCTGGGGCCAGACACCCGGTCAAGCCACCCAGGACCCGCTGCGCCAGCAACAGGAGCTCCTCTGCGCCAGCAGGAGCGCGAGCGGGCGCTGCGCGAGCAGCAGGAGGCACGCCCCGACGTCAGGCTGGATCGCGAAAGCCAAGCGCAATCCCCGCGGCTGCCCACCGACGAGGCGCCTTGCTTCCTGATCCAGCGGATCGCGCTGGAGGGCGAGCACGCCGAGCACTTCGACTGGGCCCTGGCGGCCGCCGGTACCGCGGATGACCCGGCCGTAGGCCGTTGCCTGGGCACGACCGGCATCAATCTGGTGATGACGCGCGTGCAGAACGCGATCATCGCCAAAGGGTACGTCACCACCCGCGTGCTCGCCGCGCCCCAGGACCTCAAACAGGGCGTGCTGACCCTGACGGTGGTGCCGGGGCGCGTCCGGGCGGTCCGTTTCGCCGACGGCGTCGATGCGCGCGCCGCATTGTGGAACGCCGTGCCGGCCCGCGCGGGCGATCTGCTCAACCTGCGCGACATCGAACAGGCCCTGGAGAACTTCCAGCGCGTTCCCACCGTGGCGGCCGATATCCAGATCGTGCCGTCCGAAGGCGCCGATGCCGCGCCGGGACAAAGCGATCTGGTCGTTTCATGGCAGCAGCCCAGGCGCGTGCGCGCCAGCCTGTCGCTGGACGACACCGGCAGCCAGGGGACCGGAAAACTGCAGGCCGGCGCCACGCTGTCGGTGGACAGTCCGCTGGGCTGGAACGACCTGTTCTACATCAACTACGGGCACAGCGTCTTCAACGGCGGCGCGAAGGGCACGTCCAACTGGACCGCCCACTACGATGTTCCGGTGGATTACTGGCTGTTGGGAGCCACCGCCAGCGAGTACGACTACCGGCAGACGGTGGTCGGCCCCTTCGAGCGCTACGTGTACAGCGGCTCCAGCCGGAACGCCGAGCTGCGGGCCTCGCGGGTGCTGTTCCGCAACGCCAAGGCCAAGTTCGGCGCGTATGGCCGCGGCTGGTGGCGCGAGTCGGACAACTTCATCGACGATGCCGAGATCGAGGTCCAGCGCCGGCGGATGGCCGGCTGGGAAGTCGGCTTCACCCACAAGCAGTTCATGGGAGCCGCGACGCTGGAAGCCAGCGTGGCCTACCGGCGGGGTACCGGCGCCTTCGGTGCGCTGCCCGCGCCCGAGGAGCTGTTCGACGAAGGCACCTCGCGCTTCGAACTGGTGACCGCCGACGCGCAGTTGACCGTGCCCTTCCAGCTGGGCGCTCAGCGCCTGCAGTACACCGGCGCCTGGCGCGCCCAGTGGAACCGCACCCCTCTGGTGCCGCAGGACCGCTTCGCGATCGGCGGGCGCTACTCCGTGCGCGGGTTCGACGGCGAGGTATCGCTCACGGGCGAGCGCGGCTGGCTGCTGCGCAACGAGGTCTCGCTCAGCCTGGGCGGCGGGCAGTCGGTCTATGCCGGGGTCGACTACGGCCATGTGGCGGGACCGTCCACGGCCCTGCAGCTGGGCGACCACCTGGCGGGCATGGCCATCGGCCTGCGCGGCGGGTGGCGCGGCCTGGCCTGGGAGGGCTTCGTCGGCGCGCCGCTGTACCGGCCCAAGGGTTTCCCGGCGGCCTACACCACGCTGGGCTTCGGCCTGAACTGGTCGTTCTGAGCCCGCGGGCCGTTCCGGACCCACCGGTCGGTCCATAAGCATCAACCCGCGCGCCATGGCGGCGCGGCAACCATCGACAACGGACAACAGGTAGAACTCCATGAACCGCATCTACCGTCTGGTCTTCAACCGCGCCTTGGGCGTGCTGCAGGTGGTTTCGGAACTGGCCCGGTCCGCGGGCAGTGCAGCGACCGGAGGCGACGTCGAGCGCACCGCGGCCTTGCGTTCGGTCAGTTTCGGGGTATGGCTGGCCCTGGGTTGGGTG
>DATHAV010000299.1:0-2528 GCA_035296505.1 Pseudoxanthomonas sp. | reverse complement strand
ATGGTCGACGAGATCTACGACCAGGTGCTGTACGACGGGGCGGCGTTCGAACCGGTGGCGCCGCTGGCCGGCGAGGCGCCGTGCCTGACCTTCAGCGGGCTGAGCAAGGTGCACCGCGCCTGCGGCTGGCGCGTGGGCTGGGCGCTGCTCTCCGGCCGGGCCGAAGCGGTGCGCGACCTGCACCACGCCATGGACCTCCTGGGCGCGCTGCGCCTGTGCGCCAACGTGCCCGGGCAGTACGCGGTGGACGCGGCGGTGAACGGGCCAGACACGATCACCCCGCTGTGCGCGCCGGGCGGCCGGCTGTACGAAACCCGGCGCGCGGTGATCGAGGCCTGCGCGGCCAGCGAACACCTGGACCTGGTCGCGCCCGGCGGTGCGCTGTACGCGTTTCCGGCGGTGGTAGGCGAGGCGGCGCATGGGTTCGATGACCACCAGTTCGCGCTCGAGCTGCTGGAAACCGAAGGTGTGCTGGTGGTGCCGGGCTCCAGCTTCAACGTGCCCTACCGCCACCACTTCCGCGTGACCCTGCTGCCGGACGCGCAGACCATGGGCGAAGTGTTCGCGCGCATCGACCGCGCGCTGTCGCGCCGCGCCGAAGCGGCGGGCAAGGTCGTGCCGATAAGGGCCAGGCCGCGCCCCGCGGCGGCCTGACGGGTGCCGCGCCGGCGCATCCGGCTTCCGCCATCGGGCAGCGGTAGCGGCGGGAATCGCCTGCCTCAGCGTGCTTGCGATGCACGGCAAAGACGGCATTTGCGCAGGCGGCCGGCAGCGCGCGTCGATCAGGAACGGACGCAGGTGGACGCCTCCGGGTCGATGCCGGCCGAGCCGCCGGTGGTCAGTCCCGCTGCGCGCGGGTGCAGCGGACCCTGTTGCCTGATCGGGCCGAACCGTGGACGATCCACGCTCCTTCGCCTTTGACTTGAGCATGCCCGCGCAAGCGACCGCCCCGCCTATCGAGCCCACGCTGCGCTATCTGGCGCTGGGCGATTCCTACACCGTCGGCGAAGGCGTGGATAAGGCCGGGCGCTGGCCGGCGCAGCTGGCGCGGGCGCTGCGGGAAAAAGGCTTCGCGCTTTCGGAGCCCGAGATCATCGCCCGCACCGGCTGGACTACCGGCGAACTGATCGCTGCGATCGATGCGCGGGCGCCCCAGCCCGATTACGGCTTGGTCAGCCTGCTGATCGGGGTCAACAACCAGTACCGCGACCTCTCTGCGGACGGGTACGGCGAGGAATTCGAGTCGCTGCTGCGGCGTGCGGTCGGTCTTGCGCGCGGACGCTCCGGACGTGTGCTGGTGCTGTCGATCCCGGATTGGGGCATGACCCCGTTCGCCGGGGCGGATCCGCGCGGCGCGGCGCGGATCGGAGCGCAAATCGACGCGCTCAATGCGCTCGCGCACGACGCATGCCGGCGGCACGGCGTCGCCTGGATCGACATCACCGCCGCCAGCCGCGCGCACGGCGCCGAACCGGGGATGCTGGTCGCCGACGGACTGCATCCGTCGGCCGCCATGTACGCGCTGTGGACGCGGATGGCGCTGCCGGCGGCCCGCGCGATGGCGGCGGCGCCATGAGCGCCGCGGCGACCCAGCCGTTCGACAGCGCCACCGCCACGCGCATCGCGCGTGCGTTCCTGCCGGCGAATCCGCTGGGCAACCGCTGGGACTACTACTACACACTCACCAAGCTGCGCAGCGACCCGCTGTACCCCGGGGTGCTGCAGGCGCTGCGCGGCAGCACCGAGCCGCTGCTGGACCTGGGCTGCGGCCTGGGCCTGCTGGCGCATGCGCTGCGCCAGGATGGACAGGCGATGCCGTACCGCGGGGTGGACAACGATGCGGCCAAGATCGCCCGCGCCCAGATCGTAGGGGCACGCGCGCGGCTGCGGCAGGCGCAGTTCGATCTGGTGGACCTGGCCCAGGGGCCGCCCCCGCACCGCGGCAGCGTCGCCATCCTCGACGTCCTGCAGTACCTGAGCGCCGAAGCGCAGCACGCGCTGCTGACGCGCGCGGTGGACATGCTCATCCCCGGCGCGCGCCTGGTGATCCGCACCACGCTCGGCGACGACAGCCGGCGCGGCCAGACCAGCCGCATCACCGACCGCCTGGCCAACCTGATCGGCTGGATGCAGTCGCGCCCGCAATGCTATCCCGATGCCGACGTAATGCGCGCGCAGCTGGCGCAGGCTGGGCTGGCGAGCACGTTCGCGCCGCTGTACGGCAACACCCCGTTCAACAACTGGCTGATCGTGGCCGCCAAGCCGCTATAGGGCGGCCGTACCGCAACCGATTTCCGCTTGGGGAGTAACGTCTAGAGCCGCGCCATCCGTGCTTCGGGCACCCCGCGGGCGGGTAAGGGTTGCCTCGACAACCACGTGCGCATGGAGAACCGCGGTGTCCCGCTAGGAGTCGTCCGGCAGCACGCTGGCGTAGCCGCGCTCCCGCATCGCCCGCAGCACGCCTTCCGCGATCGCCACATTGTTGCCGTGCGGCGCGCCCTCGTGCAGCAGCACGATCGCCCCCGGGC
>DATHAV010000298.1:0-8647 GCA_035296505.1 Pseudoxanthomonas sp. | reverse complement strand
TAGATGTGCACGTCGCGCTGCGGGAAGGGAATGCTGATGCCGGCGCGGTCGAAGGCCATCTTGATGTTCTCGTTCAACGAGGTCTTGACCGCGAACCAGTCCGCGTTGGCGACATGGCAGCGGATGCCGAGGTTGACGCTGTTCTCGGCCAGCGCGTAGACCAGCACGTCGGGCGCCGGATCGGCCAGGATGCGCTCGTCGGCCAGCATGACCCCCATCGCCGCGGCGCGCGCATCGTCGATGCTGTCGGAATAGCTGATTCCGATCACCAGCTCCACGCGGCGCATCACCTCGGGCGTCAGGTTGACGATCGGATCGGTGGTGATCAGGCTGTTGGGCAGCACGATGGTCTGGTTGTCGGCGCCGCGCAGCACGGTCTGGAAGATGCTCACCGATTCGACCGTGCCGGTCTGCCCGGCGATGGTGACGATGTTGCCGACGCGAAACGGCTTGAGCGTCACCAGCATCACGCCCGCGGCCACGTTCGACAGGGAGTCCTTCAGCGCCAGGCCGATCGCCAGGCCGGCGGCGCCCAGCACCGCGATGAGCGAGGTCGGCGCCACGCCGAAGATGCCCTGCAGGACCGCGAGCACCAGCACCACCAGCAGGATCACGTAGATGACCTTGCGCAGGAACAGCACCGCGGTCGGCTCGACCGACGCGCGGGTGAGGCCGCGCTGGGCCACGTTCGAGATCCACCTGGACACGCGGATGCCGACCAGGAACACCAGCAGGGCGATCGCGATCCGGGTGCCCCAGGTCACGGCCAGCGCGGTCCAACCGGCCTCCTGCACCATCGTCCACCAGCCGGTCACGTTGTCCATGTTTCCTCCTTGCAGTGACGCGCCCCGCATGGGTAGGGCGGGTCGAACTAAGGCCGAACTCGACGCCGCCGAGACTATCGGCTCGTCACATGGCCGCTTTGAGCTTGGCCAGGCGCAGCCACGTATCCACCACGGTGTCCGGGTTCAACGACACCGACTCGATGCCTTCCTGCATCAGCCACTCGGCCAGGTCGGGGTGGTCGCTAGGGCCCTGGCCGCAGATGCCGACGTACTTGCCCTTGGCGCGCGCGCTCTTGATCGCCATCGACAGCAGCTTCTTGACCGCCGGATCGCGTTCGTCGAACAGGTGCGCCACGATGCTCGAATCGCGGTCCAGGCCCAGGGTGAGCTGGGTGAGGTCGTTGGAGCCGATTGAGAAACCGTCGAAGATCTCCAGGAACTCGTCGGCCAGCAGCGCGTTGGACGGCACCTCGCACATCATGATGATCCTGAGGCCGTCGCGGCCCTGGACCAGGCCGTTCTTCTCCAGCGCCTCGACCACGTGCCGCCCCTCGTCCAGCGTGCGCACGAACGGGATCATGACCCAGAGGTTGTCCAGGCCCATGGTCTTGCGCACCTTGAGCACCGCCTTGCACTCCAGCGCGAACGCGTCGGCGAACGAAGCGGAGACGTAGCGGCTGGCGCCGCGGAAGCCGATCATCGGGTTTTCTTCTTCCGGCTCGTAGCGCGCGCCGCCGATCAGGTTGGCGTACTCGTTGGACTTGAAGTCCGAGAGCCGCACGATCACCGGGTTCGGCGCCACCGAGGCGGTCAGCGTGGCGATGCCCTCGGCCAGCCGGTCGACGTAGAAGGACACCGGGTCGGCGTAGCCGCGGGTCTTCTGGTCGATCAGCTTGCGCGTGGCCGCATCCTGCTGCGCGTACTCCAGCAGCGCCCGGGGATGCACGCCGATGTGGCTGGCGATGATCATCTCCAGCCGCGCCAGGCCGATGCCGGCGTTGGGCAGCTGGCCGAAATCGAACGCGCGCTCCGGGTTGGCGACGTTCATCATGATCTTGAGCGGCGCCGGCGGCATGCTGGCGAGGTCGGTGGTGGTGCGCTCGAACTCCAGCAGGCCTTCGTAGATCACGCCGGTGTCGCCTTCGGCGCAACTCACCGTCACTTCCTGGCCGTCCTGGATCCGCGACAGCGCGTTGCCGGTGCCGACCACCGCCGGCACCCCGAGCTCGCGCGCGATGATCGCCGCGTGGCAGGTGCGCCCGCCGCGGTTGGTGACGATGGCCGCGGAACGCTTCATCACCGGCTCCCAGTCGGGATCGGTCATGTCGGCCACCAGCACGTCGCCGGGCTGCACGCGGTTCATGTCTTCGAGGCTGCGCACCACGCGGGCGATGCCGCGCCCGATCTTCTGGCCCACGCCGCGGCCTTCGGCCAGCACCTTCCCCGTGCCGTTCAACGCATAGCGTTCGATCTGCGTGGCCTGGCCGCGCGACTTCACCGTTTCCGGACGCGCCTGGACGATGAACAGCTTGCCGCTGACGCCGTCCTTGGCCCACTCGATGTCCATCGGCCGGCCGTAGTGCTTTTCGATGGTCAGCGCCTGGCGCGCCAGCTCGTACACGTCCTCGTCGCTGATCGAGAAGCGGTCACGCATTTCCTGCGGATTGTCCTCGGTGCGCACGCGCTCGCCGGGCGTGTCCGAGTACACCATGCGCAGCTGCTTGGCCCCGATCGAGCGGCGCAGGATCGCCGGCAGGCCGCGGGCGAGGGTGGGCTTGTAGACGTAGAACTCGTCCGGGTTGACCGCGCCCTGCACGACCATTTCGCCCAGGCCGTGGCTGGCGGTGATGAACACCACGTCGCGGAAGCCGGACTCGGTGTCGAGAGTGAAGAGCACGCCGGAGGCGCCGACGTCCGAACGCACCATCAGCTGCACGCCGGCCGACAGGAACACGTCCTCGTGCCTGAAGCCGTGGTGCACGCGGTAGGCGATGGCGCGGTCGTTGTAGAGGCTGGCGAAGACCTCCTTGACCTTGACCACCACGTCGTCGGCGCCGGTGACGTTGAGAAAGGTTTCCTGCTGCCCGGCGAAGCTGGCGTCGGGCAGGTCTTCGGCGGTGGCCGAGGAGCGCACCGCGACCGCGACCTCGCCTCCGCCGTTCTCTTCGCACAGTCGCGCATAGGCGCTGCGGATGTCGCTGTCCAGCTGCGGCTGCAGCGGTGCGTCGATAACCCACCGGCGGATCTCGCGGCCGGCGACGGTCAGCGCATCGGTGTCTTCGACATCCAGTCCGGCGAGGCGGTCGAACAGGCGCCTGGAGAGGTCGTTGTGGGCGATGAAATCCTTGAACGCCTCGGCCGTGGTGGCGTAGCCGCCGGGAACCGACACGCCGAGTCCCGCCAGATTGCCGATCATCTCGCCGAGCGAGGAGTTCTTGCCGCCGACCCGGGCCAGATCGGCCAGGCGCAGTTCGTGCAACCACAGGATATTCTGGCTCAAGCGATGCTCCTAAGCGGGCCGGGTACGCCGCCGGCAGGCGCTGGCGGGGCGGGGCCCATGGGGAAGAATGGATATGATGCAGCGCGGGTTACGCACGCACAAGCTTGATTCCAATGGTGTTTCCATGCTGAAAAGAAGGGCGCTTCCATGTTGAACGTCAAGCCGGTGTTCTACGTTTCGGACGGTACCGGCATCACCGTGGAGACCATCGGGCACAGTCTGCTGACCCAATTCAGCGGTTTCAGCTTCGTCACCAACCGCATCTCCTTCGTCGACGACGTGGACAAGGCGCGCGTGGCCTGCGAGCGGATCCGCGCCGCCGGACAGCGCCACGAGGCGCGGCCCATCGTCATCCACTCGATCGTCGATCCCATGATCAGCATGGTCCTGGCGGACAGCGGCGCATTGATGCTGGACCTGTTCGCACCCTTCATCGACCCGATGGAGCGCGAGCTGGGCAGCGCACGCCAGAGCCGGGTCGGGCGGGCGCACGGCATGGTCGACTTCGAGGCCTACCATCGTCGCATCAACGCGATGAATTTCGCGCTCACGCACGATGACGGCGTCGCGTTGAACTACGACGAAGCCGATCTGATCCTGGTGGCCGTGTCGCGCGCCGGCAAGACGCCGACCTGCGTGTATCTGGCGCTGCATTACGGCATCCGCGCAGCGAATTATCCGCTGACCGACGAGGACCTGGAAACCGACCGGCTGCCGCCGCGCCTGCGCGCCTACCGGCGCAAGCTGTTCGGCTTGACCATCGATCCCGAGCGCCTGCACCAGATCCGCCAGGAGCGACGACCGAACTCCAGCTACGCCAAGCTCGAAACCTGCAGGCGCGAAGTGGCCGCGGCAGAGGTGATGTTCCAGGTGGAGCGCATTCCCACGCTCAGCACCACCCATACCTCGATCGAGGAAATTTCCAGCAAGGTCATGGCGACCCTAGGCCTGCAGCGCGAGATGTTCTAGCGCGATGAAGCGGGCGGCGCAGGCTGTCGTGCGCCAAGGCACACGATCCTTAATCTATGCCGGCCTGCAGGGCCCGTCAATGCTGCCCGAACCCGGCTGCAGCGTGTACGATCAGTCCATGCCAGAAGCCGTTACCCGCGCCGCCCGTATCCCCAAGCTCAACCGCTTTGGCTGGCTGATGGCCCTGTATGCCGAAAACCATTCCCGCCTCGTCCGCTTGTTCGCGCCGGGCGATCTGCGGGTAGGTCGCTATGTGTCTTCGACTGGCGATGGCCTGGACCTGTACCTGGACGTGATCGAAACCCATCGCTACACGGTGGAACTGCGCCTGACCTACGGTCTGCGCGATCCCCAGACGGGAGAGCCGGACCCGTCCGCCTTCGTGCGCCTGTACCGCGATGCGCACCAGGCCGAAGCCACGCATTGCTACGTGGGCCGCCGCTGGCAGGACGTGATCGGCATGTATCCGCCGCCGGCGGAGGTCATCAGCCATCGCATGCGCATGAACACCTTCCTCGGCAAATGGCTGCAGTACCTTGCAGAGCAGGGCCATGGCGTGGCCACGCTGCGTCGCTACGAGGATATGCCCGCGGCTGCCGAGGCCGTGTAACCGCGTAACGCTTGTAGTAGCGTCTCTTGCTGGGTGGATTCCCATTGGCGATGCCGCAGCGCACGCCGCCGCCGCCTCTCGTAGCGCTTGCACGATTCCCTCACGATAGCTAGAATTCCGCTCCTTCCAGCCCGTGGGGCCATAGCTCAGCTGGGAGAGCGCCTGCATGGCATGCAGGAGGTCGGCGGTTCGATCCCGCCTGGCTCCACCAACTATTCCGGCACAGGCCGTTCGGGATAGGGAAACGGTCCACAGCGTCCCCATCGTCTAGAGGCCTAGGACACCACCCTTTCACGGTGGACACCGGGGTTCGAATCCCCGTGGGGACGCCACTCATCGCTCCACCGCTGTTGCAAAAAAGAAGGGCTTCGGAAACGAGGCCCTTCTTCTTGGTTGCTCGAAGAATGGCGCGTGTCGAGTGCATGGCCTTCTTGTGCGTTCCGTGGCCGTATTCAAAGATGCTGGTTAGCACTCTGCCGCCGATGCCGATGGTCCAGAGGCTAAGGAGGCTGCGATCGCGGCATCCGGTGGCTGGCTCGGCGTTCGGCCTCAGCTGGCGGGTGAGGGTGGCTTGGTAACCTCTTCGCCGAGCCTGCGCGTGTGCCGTTCTGCCGCACCGCCCATATAGACGATCTAAATGATGGGCAGGCGGCCCTAGCGTCGGACGATGGCATCGCCGGCTTGCGCGACATCTCGCGCGCATTTGGCTTCAATGACGCCGCCAGCATGCGTACCCCCGCCTTTGTAGGAAATATCCGACTCCACAACGCGAGATCCACCCACTGCGCGGCGAACGCCTCCGGCGCATTCTTTGCCGGCCCCCGGCAGCACGCCCTCACGCAGCAAGGATGCTGTTTGGAAAGAAAGTGGCGCCGCTTGAGCAAGCGGTCAGCTGGGGCCGGGGCATTTTCTCTTGTCAGGAACATCCTTGAAGCGCTCAGTTCTGGTAATCAGCCAGACCTTCGATGGCCGGAAAATGTTCGACGAAGGACGCCCCGTGTTCTGGTTTCCCGAAAGGAGACGGCTATCGAGGTGGCCAAGACCATCGCCGAGACCCGCAACCTCTGCAGCGGTCGCCCCACGGCGGTCGATCTCCATGCGATACAGCAGCCGTGCCCGCGGGTGGCCATGTACGGCTAGATCCAGCCAATACAGGAATGCTTCAAGCGTGTCCGGTTCGTTTGGACAGAGTCAGCAGCATTGATCGAGCGACTTCCGTCTTGACGCGCACCCGCACGACCTGTCGCCGTGACTGCCTTCAAACTTATTAAGTACATGGCGAGTCGAAACTCCTGGCGATTTCATTGTGCTGGTGTCTGCATCCAGCGCACCTGCGATGCAGTCTCGGTCACTTGCCCGCGGTTCCGTGCTTGGACCATTGGCGGGTGGTGCCGTCGCTGCCGACCAGTTCCACCGTGTACGGCTGCACGACGCCGCTTGGAACTTCCATTCCTGGCGACCCGAGCGGCATGCCCGGCAGCACCAGGCCCTTGGCGGCGGGCCGCTGGGCGAGCAGGCGCTTGATGTCCTGGGCCGGAACGTGGCCTTCGATGAAGTAGCCACCGACCTCGGCGGTGTGGCAGGAGCCCTTGCCATACGGGACACCCACGCGCTGCTTGACCGCTCCCATGTCGACGGTGTCGGTGACCTTGACCTTGAAGCCCGCGTCGCGAAGGTGATCCACCCACAGGTTGCAGCAGCCGCAGTTGGCATCCTTGTGGACGTGCACCTCCGGCAGTGCGGCTGCGGCCGGAGCGATCGCCTTGCCGGCGTGGGCCTGCTGCGCGCCCGCAGGCGCGATCGTCTGGGTACAGGCGGCGAGCAGGCCGCCGGAGACAACGATCAGGGCGATGACGGGCGGGCGGCGAGTGAGCATGTGTGGACCGGTGCGGCTGGAGTTGCGGAGGATAACGTGGCGCGTGTCGATGCAGGTCAGTGACTTGCCTTGGCGAGTGCGCTTCACGCCTGTCGATGATGTCGCCAATCAGCCAGTGGAAGACCGGCGCCTTCAGAACCAGACGCGGACGCCGGCGATCACGCGGGTGTCGCGGGCAGCTTCGCCATCCTCGCGGCGCAGATCCGCGGTCTGGCCGAACGCGCGCTCGTGGACCACGCCGACATAAGGCGCGAACCGGCGACTTAGTTCGTAGCGCAGGCGCAGCCCCGCTTCGGCGGTGCCGAATCCCGAGCCGACCCCGCGCGAAAGATCGTCGCTCCCGTGCCAGGACGCTTCGAACACCGGCTGCAGGATCAACCGGTTGGTCAGCAGCAGCTCGTATTCGATTTCGATCCTGGCGCTGAGCTTGCCGCGTTCGCCGACATAGGCGGTCGCTTCGACCTCGAACATCTGCGGCGCCAGGCCCATGACTCCGACGGCGGCGTGGGTCTGAGAGGCTCCGGGGGCCAGGTCGTGGCGGATGCCGGCCACCACGTCCCACCATCGCGCGACGCTGCGTCCGTAGAGCAATTCGATGTCGGCGCTCTCGGTCGAGCCGTCGCTGCGTTCGCCCTCGCTGCGCAGCCAGGCTCGGTCGAGGTCGGTGCCGGCCCAGCCCTGGAATTCCCAGCCCACGCCCGTGCCGGAGTCCGCATCCCAGCCCTCCAGGCGATCGAACAGCAGATAGGTGTGGATGGCGTCGTCGTGCGCGGCATGACCGCCGACATCGGGAAACGCAGCGCGGCGGTCGGCATCGGTAAGCACGGGAATGGGTTCGCGCGGGGTCGCAGTCGTGGAGTGATGCGCGTGCGGCCGCTCCATGGAAGGGTGATCCATCGCAGCGTGGTCCATGGAGGAGTGGTCCATGGACGCGTGGTCGATCTCCGATGCGCCCTGGTCCGATGCGGACCCGTGGCTACCGTGGTAGTGATCGACGCTCGCGGCAGCCGCTTCCGCCTTCAACGCATCCGCCCGCGGAGAACCAGCGGGTGGCGCCGCACCTGGAGCTTGGTGTTTCGCATCCCCACGGTGCGAGTGCGTGTGTCGCTCCGCCGCCGGATGCTGCTGTGCGGCCGCGGTGCCGGCCGATACGGCCAGCGCGAGGAACGTCGGCAGGTGCCGCATGATTCTTGGCGCGGAGCGGTTCATGCGCGTTCCTCCACCACCACTTCGCGCATCATTCCCGCCTCCATGTGGTAGAGCATGTGGCAGTGGTAGGCCCAGCGGCCCAGCGCGTCGGCGCGCACGCGGTAGCTGCGCATGCTCCCCGGCGGCATGTCCACCGTGTGCTTGCGCACCATGAAGCCGCCGCGCTCGTCCTCGACGTCGCTCCACATCCCGTGCAGGTGGATCGGGTGGGCCATCATCGTGTCGTTGACCAGCACCACGCGCAGTCGCTCGCCGTAATTCATGCGCAGCGGCTGCGACCCGGAGAACTTGATGCCGTCGAACGACCAGGCGAACTTCTCCATGTGCCCGGCGAGGTGCAATTCGATCGTGCGCCCCGGCTCGCGGCCATCCGGATCCTCGAACAGGCTCCTCAGGCGCGAGTAGCTGAGCACGTCGCGGCCGTTGTCGCGCAGGCCGATGCCCGGGTCGTCCAGCCTGGGCGAGGGCGAGGCCGTCCGCATGTCGATCAGCGGATTGCCGTGCTCGCTGGGCTTGTGGGTCGGCGCGCTCGGCAGCGGGCTGCCGGCGCCGTGGTGGCCGTCAGGGCTCATCGTGGCCATGTCGTGGCCCTTGTGGTCCGTGCCCGCCATCGCACTGCCGCCAACGGCCGCAGCGCCGTCCCCGGCGTGGCCGGCCCCGTGTCCCGTGGCGCCATGGTCCATGCCGGCATGTTCGTG
>DATHAV010000297.1:0-8243 GCA_035296505.1 Pseudoxanthomonas sp. | reverse complement strand
GGCGCCACGCCCCAGGCGGGCGCGCAGATCCTCGCCAATATCGCGGCGCTGGGCTTCAAGCCCGATGACGTGCGCGCGATCGTGCTTTCGCACGAACATTTCGACCACGCCGGCGGATTGGCCGAACTCCAGCGCGCCACGGGCGCTCCGGTGCTTGCGCGCGCAGCCGCGGCGGCGGCGCTGCGACGCGGCGCCAGCGACCGCGGCGACCCGCAATTCCTGGTGCTGAAGCCGTTCGCGGCGGTGGGCGACGTGAGAACCATCGCCGACGACGAGGTGGTGGAAATCGGTCCGCTGGCGCTGCGGGCGATCCCCACGCCCGGCCACACCGCGGGCGGCACCAGCTGGACCTGGCGATCGTGCGACGCGACCGAGTGCCGGCAGATCGTCTACGCCGACAGCCTGACCGCCATTGCGGACGACGAGTACCGCTACAGCGACGAGGCCGCGCACCCGGGCGTGGTGGCGGCGTTCCGCCAGACCCTGGCGCGCGTGGCCGCCCTGCCCTGCGACATCCTCATCACGCCGCACCCGTCCGCCAGCCGCCTGTGGTCGCGGATCGGGTCGGGCGCCGACGAGCCATTGGTCGACACCGGCGCCTGCCGCGCCTACGCGCGCAAGGCCGGCGAAGCGCTGGACCAGCGCCTGGCGCGGGAAGCCGCCGGCGGCAAGGCCGCGCCATGATCGAGGTCCGCGCCACGCCCCGGCATTTTCTCGGCATGACGGCGGCGGAGTTCCTGCGCGAGTACTGGCAGAAGAAGCCGCTGTTGATCCGCGCCGCGTTCCCTGGGTTCCAGTCGCCGCTGCAGCCCGAGGACCTGGCGGGGCTGGCCTGCGAGGAGCTCGCGCTGTCGCGCCTGGTCGTGCACGACCGCGGGCGCGACGCCTGGAGCGTGCGCGGCGGTCCGTTCGCCGAAGACGATTTCCCCGGCCTGCCCGACCGCGACTGGACCCTGCTGGTGCAGGACGTGGACAAGTGGGACGCCGACGTGCGCGCGCTGCTGCCGCATTTCGATTTCCTGCCGCGCTGGCGCATCGACGACGTGATGGTGAGCTTCGCCGCGACCGGCGGTTCGGTCGGCGCCCACGTCGACCAGTACGACGTGTTCCTGCTGCAGGCCCAGGGCCGGCGGCATTGGCGGATCGACGCGCGGCCGGCGCCGCCGACCGGGTTCCGCGACGACGTCGAGCTCAAGCTGCTGCGCGAGTTCAGCCCCAGCCACGACTGGGTGCTGGAGCCCGGGGACATGCTGTACCTGCCGCCGGGCGTGCCGCACCACGGGGTCGCCCTGGACCCGTGCCTGACCTTCTCGGTGGGCATGCGCGCGCCATCGGCCACCGAACTGGCGAGCGACTACCTCGATCACCTCATCGAGGGCGCGGACGAGTCGCTGCGCTACCGGGACCCGGACCTGGCGCCGCCGGGCGATCCCAACGAGATCGACGCGCAGGCCGTGGCGCGCGCGGTCGAAGCGCTGAACGCCCTGCGCATAGAGGACCCCGAGCGGCTGGGCGACTGGTTCGGGCGCTTCATCACCAGCTACCGCGCCGCGGGCGAGGTGACGCCGGGTCCGGACCCGCGCTCGCGGATCGAGGTCGAATGGGACCTGGAGCACGGCGCACGGCTGCAGCGTCATCCGTTCTCGCGCGCGGCCTGGCGGCGCTCGGGCGAGGCCGCCACCCTGTTCTGCAGCGGCCTGGCGCTCGCGCTGCCGCTGGCCGACGCACAGGCGCTGGCCGCGGCCGAAGAGCTAGACGGAGACGGCTACATGCGCCTGTCGCAGGCCGGCCGCAACGCGGCGATGGCGCTCTACGCGCAGGGCCACTACCGCCTGCAGGACGAGGACGAAGATGAGTGAACCGCGGTTCCGCATCGAACCGATCGACTACGCCAGCGGGCTGTCCGAGCTGCGCGCGGTGCGCGAAGCGGTGTTCGTGCGCGAGCAGCAGGTGCCGCTGGACCAGGAATGGGACGCGCTCGACCCGCTGTGCCAGCACGTCATCGCCCGCGACGCCGCGGGCGCGCCGATCGGCACCGGCCGGCTGACGCCCGAGCACAAGATCGGGCGCATGGCGGTGCTCGCGCAGTGGCGGGGACGCGGCGTGGGCGACGCGCTGCTGGCCGCACTGCTGGACCAGGCGCGGCGGCGCGGCTGGGCCAGCGTATCGCTCAACGCGCAGGTGTCGGCCGAATTGTTCTACGCCCGGCACGGCTTCGTGCCCTACGGCGAACGCTTCATCGAAGCCGGCATCGAGCACCAGGCGATGCGGCATGCGCTGGCCGGCCCGACCGAAGTCGAAGCCGGCCCGGCCGCGGTGGCGGCGACGGTGGCGCTGATCGCGCGGGCGCGGCGCTCCCTGCGCATCTACAGCCGCGAACTCGATCCGGGCCTGTTCGATGCCGCGCCGGTACTGGACGCACTGCGCCGGTTCGCCACTTCCGGCCGCGGCGGCGAGGCGCAGATCCTGCTGCAGGATCCCGGCGCGCCCCAACGGGCGCTGGCGCCGCTGCTGCCGCTGGCCCAGCGTCTTCCGAGCGTTTTCCTGCTGCGCGCGGTCACCGAGCCGGTCGACCGCGCCTACGCGGCGGCGTTCATCGCCAACGACAGCGGCGGCTACTACTTCCGGCCGCTGGGCCATCGCTTCGAGGGCGAGGCCGACCTGCACGGGCCGGGCCGGGCGCGACAGCTGCGCGAAGGCTTCGCCCGCGTCTGGGAGCGCGCGCGCCCGTGCACCGAATTCAGAGCGCTGGGCTTCTGACCGTTCGGCTCCGCCACGCTACGGTGGCCTAAGAACCCTGACCCACAGCGCACCTTTAGTCCAATGCGGCTGCGCGGCCTCAGGGGCATGCGGGTATAATTTTGCTGTTCTTTAAACGCCCGCCGGTCGTGCTCCACGGCCTGTCGAACCCGCCAGCGCCGCACCGGTCTCCCGCACAAGCCAAGCACTACGCCATCGTGGACAACCTCCTGAAGCAGTTCGCGCAATCCTCGCAACTCGGCGGCGGCAACGCCTCTTTCATCGAAGACCTGTACGAGCAGTACCTGGTCGCCCCCGACAGCATCGACCCGAAGTGGAAGGACTACTTCGACGGGTTCGAGGGCCGCCAAGCCGGCGACGTGCCGCATTCGGCGGTGATCGCCAGGATCGCCGAGGCCTCGCGCCAGGCCGCCAACGGCCATGCGCCCGCCGCGAATGGCGACGAGCGCGAGCGCCATATCGGACGCCTGATCACCGCCTACCGCTCGCGCGGGCATCTGGCGGCCGATCTCGACCCGCTGGGACTGAGCCCGAAGCAGGACTCGCCCGACCTGGAGCTCAAGTTCCACAACCTGTCCGACAGCGACCTGGACAGCGAATTCAGCACCGGCGGCGTCGCCGGCCAGCAGCGCATGAAGCTGCGCGACCTGCTCGCCCGCCTGCGCGCCACCTACGCCGGCCCGATCGGCGCCGAGTTCATGTACATCACCGACGCCGAGCAGCGCCAATGGCTGTACCAGCGGCTCGAGGCGGCCGGCGGCGACTACGGCCTCGACGCCGACACCAAGCGCAGAGTGCTCGAGCGGCTCACCGCCGCCGAAGGCCTGGAGCGCTACCTGCACACCAAGTACGTGGGCCAGAAGCGCTTTTCGCTGGAGGGCGGCGATTCGCTGATCCCGCTGCTCGACATCATGGTGCGCCGCGCCGGCACCGGCGGGGTCAAGGAGATGGTGCTGGGCATGGCCCACCGCGGCCGCCTCAACGTGCTGATCAACATTATGGGCAAGTCGCCGCGGCGGCTGTTCGACGAGTTCGAGGGCAAGTTCGAGCACGTGGCCGACGACCGCGCCCACACCGGCGACGTCAAGTACCACATGGGCTTCAGCGCCGACATCGCCACCCCCGGCGAGCCGGTGCACCTGGCGCTGGCGTTCAATCCCTCGCACCTGGAGATCGTCGACCCGGTGGTCGCCGGCAGCGTGCGCTCGCGCCAGGAGCGCCGCGGCGACGGCGAACGCTCGACCGTGCTGCCGGTGATCATCCACGGCGACGCCGCCTTCGCCGGCCAGGGCGTGGTGATGGAGCTGCTGCAGATGTCGCAGGCGCGCGGCTTCGCCGTCGGCGGCACCGTCCATATCGTGGTCAACAACCAGATCGGCTTCACCACCAGTGCCCGCGACGACGCCCGCTCGACCCTGTACTGCACCGACGTGGCCAAGATGGTGGGCGCGCCGGTGCTGCACGTGAACGGCGACGACCCCGAAGCGGTGGTGTTCTGCGCCAACCTGGCCTACGACTTCCGCCAGCGGTTCAAGAAGGACGTGGTCATCGACCTGGTCTGCTACCGCCGCTGGGGCCACAACGAGGCCGACGAACCGGCCGCGACCCAGCCGCTGATGTACCAGGTGATCCGCTCGCACAAGACCCCGCGTGAGCTCTATGCCGCGCGCCTTGAATCCGAAGGCGCGATCAAGCAGGGCGAGGCGCAGGCGCTGGCCGACAAGCTCCGGGCCAAGCTCGATTCGGGCGAGGTGACCACCGAGCTGGCCACGCCCAAGCCCGACGAGCTGGCCATCGACTGGTCCAACTACCTCTCCGGAAAGGTCAGCGATCCGGTGGACACCCGGGTCGAGCGCAAGACGCTGGACCGGGTGGCGAAGATCATCAATACGATGCCCGAAGGGCTGACCCTGCACCCCCGCGTGGCCAAGATCTACGAAGACCGGTTGAAGATGAGCCGGGGCGAGATCGCCGGCGACTGGGGCTTTGCGGAGAACCTGGCCTACGCGACCCTGCTGTCGGAAGGCCGCCGCCTGCGGCTGGTCGGCCAGGACGCCGGGCGCGGCACCTTCTTCCACCGCCACGCGATCCTGCACGACCAGAACACCGACCGCCATTACCTGCCCCTGCGCCAGCTGGTCGAGAACCCCGAGGACGCCACCGTCATCGACTCGCTGCTGAGCGAGGAGGCGGTGATGGCGTTCGAGTACGGCTATTCCACCACCGACCCCGGCACGCTGGACATCTGGGAGGCGCAGTTCGGCGACTTCGCCAACGGCGCGCAGGTGGTGATCGACCAGTTCATCGCCGCCGGCGAAGCCAAGTGGGGCCGCATCAGCGGGCTGACCCTGCTGCTGCCGCACGGCTACGAAGGCCAGGGGCCGGAGCACAGTTCGGCGCGGCTGGAGCGCTTCCTGCAGCTGTGCGCGCTGGAGAACATGCTGGTGTGCGTGCCGACCACCCCGGCGCAGTGCTTCCACATGATCCGCCGCCAGCTGCGCATGAGCACGCGCAAGCCGCTGGTGGTGATGACGCCCAAGTCGCTGCTGCGCCACAAGCTGGCGGTGTCGAGCCTGGACGAGCTGGCCCAAGGCGGGTTCCAGCACCTGATCCCCGACGCCAAGGCCGACCCCAGGAAGGTCGAGCGCGTGGTGGCGTGCTCGGGCAAGGTCTATTACGACCTGCTGGAGGACCAGACCAAGCGCGGGCAGGACGACGTGGCGCTCGTGCGCATCGAGCAGCTGTATCCGTTCCCGCGCGGACTGCTGACTGGCGAACTCAAGCGCTACGCCGGCGCGCGCGAGATCGTGTGGTGCCAGGAGGAGCCGCAGAACCAGGGCGCCTGGTACCAGATCCGCCACCATCTGACCGCGTGCCTGGGGCCCAGGCAGGAGTTGCACTACGCCGGCCGCCCGCGTTCGCCCTCGCCCGCCGCCGGCCACTTCGCCCAGCACATCGAGGAGCAGACCAGGCTGGTCGCCGACGCGCTGGTCAACGAGTGCGGCGACCGCATCGCGGCCGAATAACCTTTCGATTCCACCCACACGTACAGGAAGCCCTTCCGACATGGCCACCGAAGTCAAAGTCCCGGCGTTGCCCGAATCCGTCTCCGACGCCACCATCGCCGGCTGGCACAAGAAGGCGGGCGATGCGGTCCGGCGCGACGAGAACCTGGTCGACCTGGAGACCGACAAAGTCGTGCTGGAGGTGCCCTCGCCGGTGGACGGCGTGCTCAAGGAGATCAAGTTCGACGTCGGCGCCACGGTCACCAGCCAGCAGCTGCTGGCGCTGATCGAAGAAGGCGCGGCGCCGGCCCAGGACGCGGCGCCAGCGAAGGAAGCCGCCGCGCCGGCCGCCCAATCCCAGCCCAGGCCGCGGCGTCGAGCGTCGCCCCCTCGTCGAGCGACAGCCTGCCGCCCGGCGCGCGCTTCACCGCGGCCAGGGAAGGCATCGATCCGGCGCAGGTGGAAGGCACCGGCCGCCGCGGCGCGGTGACCAAGGAAGACCTGCTGAACTACGCCAGGAGCGGCGGCGCCGGCAAGGCCGGCGGCGCGCGTCCGGAAGAGCGCGTGCCGATGACCCGCATCCGCCAGCGCATCGCCGAGCGCCTGATGCAGTCCAAGGAGTCGATCGCCATGCTGACCTCGTTCAACGAGGTCAACCTGTCCAAGGTCATGGCCATGCGCAAGGAGCTGGGCGACTCCTTCGAAAAGGCCAACGGCATCAAGCTCGGCTTCATGAGCTTCTTCGCCAAGGCCGCCGCCAGCGCGCTGCAGCGCCACCCGGCGGTCAACGCCTCGGTGGACGGCACCGACATCATCTACCACGGCTATGCCGACATCTCGATCGCCGTGTCCACCGAAAAAGGCCTGGTGACCCCGGTGCTGCGCAACGTCGAGCGCCAAAGCTTCGGCGACATCGAAAAAGGCATCGCCGAGTACGCGAAGAAAGCGCGCGACGGCAAGCTGCAGCTCGAAGACCTGCAGGGCGGCACCTTCACCATCACCAACGGCGGCACCTTCGGCTCGCTGATGTCCACGCCGATCGTCAACCCGCCGCAGAGCGCGATCCTGGGGATGCACGCGATCAAGGAGCGCGCCATCGTCGAGAACGGCCAAGTGATCGCCGCGCCGATGATGTACATCGCCCTGTCCTACGACCACCGCATCATCGACGGCAAGGACGCGGTGCTGTTCCTGGTCGACATCAAGAACCAGCTGGAAAACCCGCACCGCATGCTGCTGGGGATGTGATTTTCGAGCGCTTCTGGCGGTAAAACCATGCGGCGAGCAGTCATTACTGGATTTGATGATGAATATGTGTTTGCAAGACCCATACCGGGCACTTCAGAACTAGGACCCGAGTTCAAGATTCGGAAGGACAGGATTGGGCCGTCCGAGTGGATCAAAGGCGGCGAAAAAATTTGGCACGTCGAACATGGTTATTGGAACTTCGAAACAATGTTCGACAAAGATCGCCGAGATACGGACTGATCCATTCATAGAGCCGCGCGATACACCTCATCCGTCAAGCACTACCTTCTTTTTCTCGAAGAGAAGGAAAGATAAAGGACCATAATGAGCCAACAGCAGAACTTCGACGTAGTCGTCATCGGCGCCGGCCCCGCCGGCTATCACGCGGCGATACGCGCGGCGCAGCTGGGCATGAAGGTCGCCTGCATCGATGCCGCGCTGGGCAAGGACGGCAAGCCGGCGCTTGGCGGCACCTGCCTGCGCGTGGGCTGCATCCCGTCCAAGGCGCTGCTGGATTCCTCGCGCCAGTTCTGGAACCTGCAGCACGTGTTCGGCGAACACGGCATCAGCGCCAGGGACGCCGCCATCGACGTCGCCACCATGATCGGCCGCAAGGACAAGATCGTGAAGCAGTTCACCGGCGGCGTGGCGGCGCTGTTCAAGGCCAACAAGGTCACGCCGTACTACGGCTTCGGCCAGCTGCAGCCGGGCAACGTGGTCAAGGTCCGCTTGCATGGCGAGGGCGGGCGCGACGGCGCCGAGGTCGAGCTCAAGGGCACCAACGTGGTCATCGCCGCGGGCTCGGAATCGATCGAGCTGCCGTTCGCCAGGTTCGACGACGAGCACATCGTCGACAACGTCGGCGCGCTCAACTTCACCGCGGTGCCCAGGCGCCTGGCGGTGATCGGCGCGGGCGTGATCGGGCTGGAGCTGGGCAGCGTGTGGAAGCGGCTGGGCGCCGAGGTCACGATCCTCGAAGCGCTGCCCGATTTCCTGGCGGCCGCCGACGCCGAAGCCGCCAAGACCGCGCTGAAGGAGTTCAGGAAGCAGGGCCTCGACATCAGGCTGGGCGCCAAGGTCGGCAGCACCGAGGTCAAGGGCCAGGGCGATAATGCCGAAGTGCACGTCACCTACAGCGACGCCGCGGGCGAGCGGACCCTGGTCGTGGACAAGCTGCTGGTGGCGGTCGGCCGGCGCTCGGCGTCCAAGGGCCTGCTGGCCGAAGGCACC
>DATHAV010000296.1:0-4806 GCA_035296505.1 Pseudoxanthomonas sp. | reverse complement strand
ACGTTCTCCATCGACGTCGACACCGGCAGCTACAGCAACGTGCGGCGCATGCTCCGCGAGGGGCAGCGTCCGCCGCCGGCGGCGGTGCGCGCGGAGGAGTTGATCAACTACTTCAGCTACGGGCACCCGGCGCCGAGCACGGTCGGTACGCCGTTCCGCGTCACCACCGAACTGGCCGCCGCGCCGTGGAACCCCGAGCGCCAGCTGCTGATGATCGGCATCAAGGGCTACGACGTGCCCAAGGCGACGTTGCCTGCGTCCAACCTGGTGTTCCTGATCGACACCTCGGGCTCGATGGATTCGAACGACAAGCTGCCGCTGCTCAAGCAAGCGCTGTCGCTGCTGGTGCCGCAGCTGCGGGCGCAGGACCGGGTGTCGATCGTGGTGTACGCCGGTTCGGCCGGGCTGGTGCTGCCGCCCACCGCGGGCGACCGGCACGAGGAGATCCTGGCCGCACTGGACCGGCTGCGGGCCGGCGGCAGCACCAACGGCGGCGACGGCATCCGCCTGGCCTATGCGATGGCGCGGCAGGCCCGTATCGTCGGTGGCGTGAACCGCGTGATCCTGGCCACCGACGGCGACTTCAACGTCGGCACCACCAGCCGCGAGGCGCTGGAGACGCTGGTCGCCGACCAGCGCAAGTCGGGCATCGCGCTGACCACGCTCGGGTTCGGCCAGGGCAACTACAACGACGCCATGGCCGAGCGCCTGGCCGACGTGGGCGACGGCAACCACGCCTACATCGACACCCTGCAGGAGGCGCGCAAGGTGCTGGTCGAGGAGATGCAGTCCACGCTCATGACCATCGCCCGCGACGTCAAGATCCAGGTCGAGTTCAACCCCGCGCTGGTCGCCGAATACCGGCTGGTGGGCTACGAGAACCGCGTGCTGCGCCAGGAGGATTTCGCCAACGACCGCGTCGACGCGGGCGACATCGGCGCGGGGCACGAGGTCACAGCGCTGTACGAAATCACGCCGGTCGGATCGCCGGCGGCACGGCTGCCGGCCCTGCGCTACGCCGGCGCCGCGCCCGCGCGAACCGCGCGCAGCGGCGAGCCGGCGCACCTGAAACTGCGCTACAAGCGACCCGGCAGCGATACCAGCACGCTGTTGCAGACGCCGATTCCCGCGTCCTCGTTCACCGGCACGCCGGGGGAGGCGTTCCGCTTCGCCACCGCCGTGGCGGCCTACGCCGACCTGCTGCGCGGCGGCACCCACGTCGACGGCTGGCAGTGGCAGGACGTGGCCCGCACCGCCGAGGCTGCGCGCGGCGAGGACCGCTTCGGCCTGCGCCGGGAATTCGTCGAACTGGTCCGCGAAGGGCAGCGGCTGACCGGCGGCGCTCCTGCGCAAGGAGGGTCAGTGTCGGAGTGATGCCAGGCACCGCGTCGTGGCCTGGACCGTCGCCGCGCCTCAGCCCGAGGGCGGCGACGGCACCAGCTGCGCGCCCGGACGGCCCAGCAGATAGCCCTGGCCGTGGCTGCAGCCCAGGTCCATCAGCGCCTGGCGCTGCTGCTGGGTTTCGATGCCTTCGGCGATGGCGTCGATGCCGAGGGTCTTGGCCAGCGCCAGGATTGCGCGCACCAGCGCCAGGCTTTCGGGCCGCGTCTGGCCGCCGATGCCGGTGATGAAGCTGCGGTCGATCTTGAGCACCGAAATGGGAAACCGGTGCAGGTAGGACAGCGCCGAGAATCCGGTGCCGAAGTCGTCCAGCTGCGCCAGGATCCCGTGCTGACGCAGGGTATGCAGGGTACGCAAGGTGCGCGGCGCATCGTCCAGCAGCGCCACCTCGGTGATCTCCACCCGTATGCGCGAAGGATCGGCACCCATCGCGTCGAACATCGCCAGCAGGCGGCCGGCGAAATCGGCCGAGCGGAAATGCCGCGGCGACACGTTGACCGAGATGTAGCCCTCGACGCCGCGCGCGATGCGCGCCACCACTTGTTCGTACAGCAGCCAGTCGACCTGTTCGATCAGGCCGCTGTCCTCGCCCAGGCTGATGAAGTCCGCCGGTGCCAGCATGCCGCGGCGCTCGTGCTGCCAGCGCAGCAGGGCTTCGTGGCCGATGATCGTGCCATCGGACAGACGGGCGATCGGCTGGTAATACGGGAGGAAGTCGTTGTTGTTGATCGCCCGGCGCAGGTCCGCCTCCAGGTCCAGGCTCCGCAATGCCGCCTCGCGCATCTCCTCGTCGAACATCGCCAGCCGGTCGCGGCCTTGTGCCTTGGCCCGGTACATGGCGGCGTCGGCGTCGCGCAGCAGTTCTTCGCCGTGGCCGTAGCGCGGGTGCCAGGCGGCGATGCCGAGGCTGGCGGAGGGAAACAGTTCGCGGCCCGCCACCCACAGCGGCAGCCCCAGCGCCGCCAGGATGCGCTGCGCGAGATCCTGCGGGTTCTCCAGGCCATCGCTGTACTCGATCAGGATCGCGAACTCGTCGCCGCCGAGGCGCGACACCACGTCGTTGCTGCGCACGGTGGCGATGATGCGACGCGCCACCTGGACCAGCAGCTCGTCGCCCGCGGCGTGGCCGATGCTGTCGTTGACCAGCTTGAAGCGGTCCAGGTCCAGGAACAGCACCGCGAACGCCTGCCCGTCCCCGTCGCGTGCGCGTGCGATGGCCGTCGCAAGCCGCTCCAGAAGATGCAGCCGGTTCGGCAGTCCGGTGAGGCTGTCGTGGGTGGCCTGGTAGGTCAGGCGCTGCTCCGCGCGCAGACGCTCGGCCACCTGCTCCAGCAGTTCGGAGTTGACCTGTGCCAGCTCCTGGGTGCGCTCGTGCACGCGATGTTCGAGCTCGTCGTGCGCGATTCGTAGGGCTTCCTGGGCGCGCTGGCGCGCCAGTCCGTTGCCGATGTTGTGGGCGACGAAGGTGAGCAGGCTCTGGTCGTGCGGCGTGAAGCGCACGTCCGGCGAATAGCTCTGCACCGCGATCACGCCCACCACCTCCTCGTCGCGCCGCAGCGGCACACCCAGCCAGCTGAAGGCGTGGCGGCCGTGCTCGTGCACTTCTCCCTGCTCCGTCATTTGCTTCAGGCGCTCGCGGTCGGCCAGCAGCGGACGGCCGCTGGCGATCACGAACTCGGTCAAACCGCTGGTCTTCCTGCGCCCCGGGCGCACCGCATCGCATTCGTCGATCGAGTACGGGAACTCGATGCGCTCGCGGTCCTCGCTGAGCAGCGCGATGTAGAAATTCCGCGCGTAGATCAGCTCGTCGACCACCGCGTGCACGTCGGCGTAGAAGCGTTCGAGGTTTTCGGACGTGATCGCGAGCTCCGCGATGCGGAACAACGCGCGCTGCAGCTTTTCGGAACGCTTGCGGACCACGATCTCGGCCTGCAGCTCGCGGTTGGCGCGCTGCAGTTCGTAGGTGCGCACTTCGATCCGCCGTTCGAGGTCCACATGCGCATGCTTGCGATCCAGCGCGGTCAGGATGTGCTGGGCGACGTAGCCGAGCAGCGCACGGTCTTCGTCGGCGTAAACGGACGGCGTGTCGTAGCTCTGCACCACGATCGCCCCGCACACGCGTTCCTCGCGACGCATCGGCACGCCCATCCAGTCGAGGCTGTCCGGCCCGTGCCTGTCGTCGGGCGGTACGCCCAGCTTCTGGCGGACCACTTCGGACGGCCCGCGCACCGGCTCGCCATGGCGGAGCAGGGCGAAGGTCATGCTGTTGGGCATTTCCTCCTCGGTGAACTCGCGCTCGGGCTCGGCCACGTAGCTGTCTTTCTGGTCGACGAAATGCAGGAAGCGCACGCTGCGGCGCTCGTCGTCGTAGAGCACGATGTAGCAGTTGTCCGCCGACATCAGGGTGCCCAGCACCAGGTGGATGCGGCGCAGCATCTCGGACATCTCGAGCTTGGCGCTGGCGAGGCCGGCGATTTCGTACAGCGCCTGCTGCAGGCGCTCGGACTTTTCCAGCGAGACGATCCTGGCCTGGGCGCGTGCGGCATCCAGAGTGGACTCCACCAGCGCCTGGGCCAGGGCCAGCCAGGAATCGCGTTCATGAGCCGCCAGCGACCGCGGCAGCGACGCGGCTATCGCCATGCACGCGTTGCTCTCGATGTTTTCCCATGCGTAGACCAGAAGGCCCGGCTGGTCGGTCTGGAGCTCGCCGACGCCGTCGTTGAGCGCCAGCTCCGCCTGCCGAAGCAGTGCGACCGCCGCGCCGCGCGAAAGCGCGCCGCCCGCCCCCGTCAACCCGTCTTGCCAGGCCACCGCCAGGCTCGAACCTTCGGGCAATAGCCGGCACAGGACTTCGACCATACGGTCCGCCTGCAAGGCCGCCGCACCGCCGCGCCCGGCCTCCGCGGCCGGCGGCCGCGCATTGGGTAGGGTTTGCGGGAGCATCGAGTCTGGCGGGCGCACGGAGTGTCCTGGTGCGGGTATCGATCATCCGGAGGTCAGCGGTCTTCGAACCTGACCCCAATCGCGCCTCTCGCACGTTGTCAGGCCCATGCCCCGCGCCACGGCCCCTACCGTTTGCCCATCGATTATGCCCCCATACGGACTGCGCTTGCCACGTAGGCCGCGGGTTGCAGACGGCCGCGGCTTTGCGGACGCATCCCCAGGCCTTAGGCTAGCTGCGGTGAATGACTTCTCCGAACCCGCCGACGAACTGCTGATGCTGGCCTATGCGGCGGGCGACCCGGCCGCGTTCAATCAGCTCTATTCGCGTCACCGCACGCGGCTGTATCGCTTCCTGCTGCGCCAGCTTCGCGATCCTGCGCTGGCCGACGAATGCTTTCAGGACGTGTGGCAGCGGGTGATCAGCGCCCGTGCCGGCTGGCAGCCGGAGGCGGCCTTCACCAC
>DATHAV010000295.1:0-6507 GCA_035296505.1 Pseudoxanthomonas sp. | reverse complement strand
CCGCCGAGATCTGGTAGTTGAAATCCGCGCATCTTCAAGCCTGGTGCGCTCAAGAGCCGGGCGGCGCTTCCTGCCACGCCTTACCGCCGCCTTTTCCGACAACTCGCCAATGCTTTATCGATATCGGCAAGCGCCTGGATGCGCTTGGGCTCAACGATCGGCTGCGAACCATTGCCCTGCGGATCGCGGCTTTCGCGCTCCATCGCTCATTCCGCTTGCGTGGGGCGATACCGGCCAGAGCAGGAGCCGCGGGAAGGACATCGCTGCATGGGGCCTTGGAAAGATTGATCCGAGCGGTTCTACCGGCACGGCCGCACAACCCGACGCAGGCGGCCTTACGGTATGTTTACGCTTCCGTGGCGCAATCCGCCGTCGATCCAGAAGAGGAAATAAGATGCGACCGCACACGCTCAGCGCCGCCTTCACCACCGTCATGCTTGTTGCGGCCAGCGCCTGGGCCGCTGCGCAGCCGGCGCCCGCGCCACCGCCGTTCCAAGTTTCCGAGATAGGCCGTTTCGATGAACCGTGGGCGATGACCTTCCTTCCCGACGGCCGTCTGCTGGTCACCGAGAAGAAAGGCGCGTTGAAGCTGGTGACCCTCGACCCAGCGGGCGCCGCTGCGCAGGTACGCAGCGTGAGCGGCGTGCCGGATGTCGACTACGGCGGCCAGGGCGGCCTGGGCGACGTGGTGCTGCATCCGGACTTCGCCAGCAACGGCCGTATCTACCTGAGCTTCGCCGAAGCCGGCGAAGGCGACATGCGCGGCGCCGCGGTGGCGACGGCGCGCCTGGCGCTGGATGCGCAAGGCGGCGGCGCGCTGTCGGACCTCGAGGTGATCTGGCGCCAGACGCCGAAGGTCGGCGGTCGCGGCCATTACGGCCACCGCATCGCCTTCGGTCCCGACGGCAAGCTGTGGATCAGCTCGGGCGACCGCCAGAAGTTCGATCCGGCGCAGGACATGCAGGCCACCCTGGGCAAGATCATCCGCCTCAACGACGACGGCAGCGTGCCCGCCGACAACCCGTTCGCCGCGCAGGCGGGCGTCGCGCCGCAGGTGTGGTCGCTCGGCCATCGCAATCCGCTGGGCATCGCGTTCGATGCGCAGGGACGACTCTGGGCGCAGGAGATGGGACCCAAGGACGGCGACGAACTGAACCTGATCGAACGCGGCAGGAACTACGGCTATCCCGTCGTCTCCGACGGCGACCACTACGACGGCCGCGATATCCCCGACCATTCCACGCGCCCCGAATTCGAAGCGCCCAAGGTCGGCTGGATCCCGGCGATCTCGCCGGCGGGCCTGACGTTCTATTCGGGCGGCCTGTTCCCCGAATGGAAGGGCAATGCCTTCATCGGCGGGCTCTCGTCCAAGGCGCTGGTGCGCATCGAGTTCGATGGAGAGACCGCGCGCGAGGCGGCGCGCTACGACATGGGCCAGCGCATCCGCGAAGTCGAGCAAGGCCCCGACGGCAGCCTGTGGCTGCTGGAGGACGAACGCAAGGGCGAGGGCGGAAGGCTGCTGAAGCTCGGTCCGAGAACCTGAGGCCGAATCTCTCGGTGCTTCGGCTCGCCCGGCTGCGCCGCGACCCAGCGCGCGTCGCTCACTTCACCGGCACCGCCTTGACCTCGACCGGCGTACTGTCCGCCGGGCGCAGCGGTGCGGTGCCCAGCGCTTCGCGGTACCGCCGATACAGCGCCAGGACCTTGTCGACGTACTCCAGCGTCTCGGCGAACGGAGGCACGCCGCGGTAGCGGGTCACCGCGCCGATGCCCGCGTTGTAGGCGGCCGCGATCCGCCTGCGGTCGTCGCCGTACTGGTTGGCGAGATGGCGGAGGTGGCGCGCGCCCGCGTCGATCGACTGCTCGGCCGAAAACGGATCGGCCACGCCGTACTGGGCCGAGACGTCCGGCATCAGCTGCATCACTCCCTGCGCGCCCTTGGACGACACCGCCATCGGATCGAATCCGCTTTCGGCGTGCGCGATGGCGCGCAGCCAGGCGTCGTCGACGCGGTGGCGCTTGGCGGCGGCCCTGAACTGGCGGTCGTAGCGGTCCAGTCGCGGCGCGCCGACCTTGCCCAGTCCGGGATGGGCGGTCTCGCCGGCGGGCGTGACCGCGGTGAACCTGAGATAGACCCGGGCTCCCGGCAGCTTGCGGGTGCCGTAGACCAGGACGCCGTCCTGTTCGCGCACGTAGAGAGTGCCGCTGAACACGCCCATCGCGCCCCACAGGTTCGGCGCCTGCGCGGCGTCGCCCTCCAACGTCCTGGCCTCGCAGCGGGAGCCCGGCTCCGGTGCCGTCGACAGGCTCACGGTGCCGTCGCGAACGCAGCGGTACACCGTGCGCGCTTCCGCCGGCGCGTGGACCAACGACAGGCAAAGGGCCAGGGCGAGGCGATGGACGAGCGCGGCTGGATCGGGCATGCGGCCGATCGTACGCGGTATGCCCTTGGGAGCGAGGCAACGCCGGGATCGGCAGACTCGAAACCGGACGCCACGGCACCGCAGGTGCTGGCGAAACGGCCCGCGCCTGTTAAGCTCCGCGTCGGGGCGACACACGACACTGAACCCAAGGGAAGCATACATGGCGGTCAAGCTCAGGGCCGGCTCGATGGAGCTGGAGCTCGCATACATCGAGTGGCTGCGCGCGCAGGGCTACAACCCGCTGGACGGCATGGATTCGTTCTTCAGCGAGTCCGATTTCGTGCGTTCGCAGCTGATGATGATCCACGAGAGCGAACAGCAGACGCGGACCGCCGAGGCGCGCGAGCACCTGCGCCAGCGCACCAGCGATCCGGTCTTTTCGGCGCAGTTCCCGATGGTCTACAGCTGCCTTGGCGAAGCCGGCGCCATGCTGCGCTATACGGTCACCCTGACCATGTCCGACAAGGGCGCCGAATGGGTCGGCCGGGTCTGGAACGGCAGCGAATACCTGGGCGAGATCCACGGCGAAGGCAGCGGCCCGCATTCCAACTACGTGGAGCTGGCGCGCATGCACATCGAATCGCAGATCAAATGCCCCGGGGTGATCAGGCGCGAACGCACTGCACAGGCCTGAGCGGGCTCCGCAGGTATCTCCTCCGCACCGACCGTGGAGGTGCCCATGCGAGATAGGCTCGAAGTCGCGCTGGTGGGCTTCGGATTGGCCGGCGCCACTTTCCACGCGCCCCTCATCGCCAGCACGCCGGGACTGGCGCTGCGCACGGTGGTGTCCAGCGACGCCGGCAAGGTGCACGCGGCCTATCCGCAGGCACGGGTGGTGGCCGACGCGGAGGCGGCCTTCGCCGATCCCGCGATCGATCTGGTGGTGGTGGCCGCGCCCAACGATGCGCACGCCGCACTGGCCCGCGCGGCGCTGGCGGCGGGCAAGCACGTGGTGGTCGATAAACCCTTTGCCCTGGACCTGGCGCAGGCGACCGCGGTGGTGGAACAGGCGGCGCGCGCGCGGCGCCTGGTCAGCGTGTTCCAGAACCGCCGCTGGGACTCGGACTTCCTCACCCTGCGCGCGCTGATCGCCGCAGGCCGGCTGGGCGACATCGCGGAGTTCCATTCGCACTTCGACCGTTATCGGCCCCAGGTGGCCGACCGCTGGCGCGAGCACGACCTGCCCGGCTCCGGCCTGTGGTTCGACCTGGGCCCCCACCTGCTGGACCAGGCACTGCGGCTGTTCGGGCCGCCGCAGGCGGTATTGGCGGACCTGGGGCGCCAGCGCGAGGGGGCGAAGGCGGACGATTACTTTCACGTGCTGCTGCGCTACCCGCGACTGCGCGTGCACCTGCATGCCGGTTCGCTGGTGCCGGGCAGCGGCCTGCGCTTCGCGGTGCACGGCACGCGCGCGAGCTTCCTCAAGCACGGCATGGACGCGCAGGAAGAAGCGCTGCGCCGCGGCGTGGCGCCGGGCGGCGCCGGTTGGGGCGTGGACCCGCGCCCGGGCGAGCTGCACATCCCCGCTGCCGCCGGCGCACTCGTCGAAAAGGTCATCGGACCGAATGGCGACTACGGCGCCTACTACCGCGCGGTGCATGCGGCGATCGTGCGGGGCGAGCCTCTCCCCGTCACTCCGGCCGAAGCCCTGGAGGTCATGGCGCTGATCGAACGCGCGGTGCGGAGTTCGGTAGAGAGGCGCGAGCTGCAGAGCGGTTGAGAGTGTTCGGCAAAAGCGGATGCCGGTGAGGTCGGGGCCCTTCGGCACCCGAATCCACTCCCGGCACCTCCTGTGGCCTTGGCCGTCCGACCTGCGGCATCTTCCACAACGGAAGAAGGAATAGCGCGCGACGCGGCCTTGTCCGGCACCCAACGATGCGCTCAAGCCGAGCCCAGAGTGACGACCTGGGCGATGCGGTCCAGCCAGACGTACATCGACTGCCCGGTGTCGCGCACGTCGATGCGCACGTGGCCGTTGATGCCTTCCTGGCCTTTGGGATCGAGAAACGTCTGCAGGCTGGGGCGCGACACCACGGTGCCGACGATCCGGTTGCCGTCGACCAGCAGGATCTCCACGATGGCCTCGTCGGGCATGGTTTCGACCGTCGCCTTCAGCCGCTGGATATCGGCCTGATCGGTGTACACACGTTCGGCGATCGCGCCCATGTTTAGCGCTCCTGTGGAAATACTGCGCAGGTTAGGTTTGCGCGGGTAACCGTGCGTGAAGCGGTGGCCCAGCGGTACGACAGCCCGCCACTGCCGGCAGAGTGCCTTGGTCGACGCAGAACGCCGCGCCAGGCGGCAGGTCGTCCAGCTGCAGGTGCGCGCCGGCCTCGAGGTAGAAACGGCGCAGCGTGCGCGCCGGGCAATCGGCGTCGGCGTCGGCGCGCGGCGCGGCGCAATCGCGCACCAGCACCAGGTAATGGCAGCGTCCGCTGGCGCTGTGCAGGCATTCGAAGCGCGCGCTGCCCTCGGCCACGGTGGTCTTGGTGAAGTGGATCTCCAGGCCCTCGACGGAGGACACGCTCAGGGTGGCGACCCCTGCGGGCGGGTCGCAGCCGATCAGGCTCAGCGCGAAGGAAACCAGCGAAATCAGCAGGCGCATCGTGTTTCTCCTCAAGTTGCGGCACGGGGACACCGCGCGCGTCACATGGTGCGGAACAGGCTCATGAAGGGAACGCTGACCGCCAGCGTCTCGGGGCGCGACTTCAGCGTCACCGTGCCCCTGCCGCTGTCGTCGCGCGAGATCGAGTCGATCGCCTTCAGGTTGACGATGGTCGAGCGGTGGATCTGCTTGAAGACGGCCGGATCCAGCACCTGCAGCAGTTCGCGGATCGGCTTGCGCAGCAGCGCTTCGCCTTCGGCGGTCATGACCACTGTGTACTTGTGGTCGGCCTGGAAGTAGGCGACGTCGTCGACCATGATCAGGCGCGTGTCGCGGCCGGCGTCCGCAGCAGCGCGGCCAGCGCCGCCGGATCGGGAAGGCCCTGCGCCAGGCGCGCCTGCAGCCGCTGCACGGTGGCCGACAGTCGCTCGGGCGCGATCGGCTTGAGCAGGTAGTCCACCGCGCCCTGCTCGAACGCGTCCACCGCGTACTGGTCGTAGGCGGTGACGAACACGATCTGGGTGCCGGGGCTGGCGGCGGTGGCCGCGGCCGCGACCTCCAGCCCGGTCAGGCCGGGCATGCGGATGTCCAGGAACGCCACCTGGGGCCGGTGCTGGGCGATGGCTTCCAAGGCGCCGCCGTCGTCGTCGCAGGCGGCGACGATCTCCAGCTGGGGCCAGGCCTGCGCCAGCAGGGAAGACAGCGCGGCGCGCAGCAGTTTCCTCGTCTTCGGCGATCACGCAGGTGGGCATGGGATTACTCCTGCGCCGGCGGCGCCGGCACGCTGATGGTGGCGGCCACGCCGCTGGGGAAGTTGGCGACGATGGAGAAGGCCGCCCCGGCGCCGTAAGCCAGGCGCAGGCGTTCGCGTACGTTCTTCAGGCCGATACCGGTGCCGCTGCCGCCGGCGCTGAAGCCCTGGCCATCGTCGGCCACCGTCACCGCGACCGAACCGTCGATGCGCCGCGCGATGATCCAGACGGTGCCCCCGCCGGGCTTGGGCTCCAGACCGTGCTTGATCGCATTTTCCACCAGCGTCTGCAGCATCATGGCCGGAAACCGGAGCGGCTTGAGCTCGTCGGGCACCTCGACCTGGAGCGCCAGGCGCGCGCCCATGCGGATCTTGAGGATCTCCAGATACGCCCAGGCGCGTTCGAGTTCTTCGCCCAGGGTCGAGGGAGAATCCTCGGTTCGCGGCAGCGAGTGGCGCAGGTAGGCGATCAGGTTGCCCAGCATCTCGTCGGCGCGCGCCGGATCGCTGCGGGTCAGGTATTGCGCGCTGGCGAGCGTGTTGTAGAGGAAGTGCGGCTCCACCTGCGCGTGCAGCAGGCTTAGCTTGGCCACCGTCAGCTCCTTCTCGGTCACGGTCTGCTGCGCGGCGGCCTGCTCGGTGCGGCGGCGCTCGGCGATGCGGCGGGTGATGGCGCGGGCGATGGCTTCGGCGTTTTCCAGGTTGGTGCCGTCGTCGACCTTGAACCA
>DATHAV010000294.1:0-2833 GCA_035296505.1 Pseudoxanthomonas sp. | reverse complement strand
ACCGGACCCGCGGGCTCCAGGCCGTTGCTGTCCATCACGCGCTTGATCCACTCCTGGTTGGCTTTGATCGAAGCCTTGATGGTTTCATTGTCGCGCTCGATGTTGCCGGCGTTGACCACCAGCAGGTTCTCGGCCGGCAGCTGCACCAGGCCCAGCCCGGTCAGCTTGCTGCCTTCGACGCGATAGTCAAAATTGGGCACGGTCGCCAGCACGTTGGTGAGCTTGGACAGGCTGGCCTTCACCGAGTCGCCGACGTGGCGGCTGACGTACATGCCCATGAAGCGGCCGAACAGGTTCCAGCCATATTCGACGTCGTAGGTCTGGGTGACCTTGACGTTGCGACCGTTACGGCCAGCAGGCTCGAGCAGCACGGTGCTGCGCTTGCCGCTGCCGGGCCTGGTGTCCTCGATGCCGAAGGCGACCTTGCCGCTGCCTCCGTCGACAGGGATTTCGCTCTCGACGATTTCCCAGTGGCCGCTGCCCCAGCGCGGATCTTCGGAAGTGAACTCGACGCGTGCGCCGACGCCGGTAGGCTTATCGGAGTATTCGAGGTTTTCCGGAAGACCGGGCATCAGCAGATTCCAGTCCTTCAACCTGCGCACGTTGTTGACCGTGTCGAACACGATGGTCATACGGCGGTTGGTTTCCACGCTCTCTTCAAGATGGCGCTTCGACGGCAGCACCAGGCCCACCACCACGAACAGCGCAAGCACGATCGCCAGCGCAATCAGGAACTCGATCAAACGAATCATTCAGCAGGTCTCCGGGGGCCGATGCCGCGGCCATGAATGCAGGCGCAGCGCGCATCCTAACAGGCTTGGTGAGTTCGGTCAGCCACCGACCGTACCGGCGGCACCCAACGGAATTCTCACACCAAGACAAGGTTTAGCGGCTTCGCAACCCGCACCTGTTTCGTTCAGACAGGCGGGATTCCAGGCATCTCATTACCGGATACCGTCGCTCCTGCGAAGCTCGAACGGCGTGGCTGTACCTGCACAGGAAGCGGATGCCGACGCTAACGCCCGCCGTGCTTCGGCGGGCCGGGCATCCTGGCCTCAGACCAGCTGCAGCTCGAACGCCTTGAGCACCGCCCGGGTGCGGTCGCGCACGCCGAGCTTGGACAGGATGTTGGACACGTGGTTCTTGATCGTGCCTTCGGCGACGCCCAGGGAGTTGGCGATCTCCTTGTTGGAGAACCCGCTGGCCATCAGCCTCAGGATCTCGGTCTCGCGATCGGTCAGCGGGTCGGGACGATCGAGGCTGGTGAACTCGTTGCGCATGTGCTCCAGGCCGGACAGCAACCGCTGGGTGACCGCCGGCTGTACCAGCGATCCGCCGGACGCCACCGTGCGGATGGCGCCGACCAGCTGCTGCAGGGAGACGTCCTTGAGCAGGTAGCCCTTGGCCCCTGCCTTGAGCCCCGCCAACACCAGCTGGTCGTCGTCGAAGGTGGTGAGGATGATCGCCGGCGGCAGCTGCCTGAGCGCGGCCAGGGCCTGCAGCGCCTCCAGCCCGGACATCACCGGCATGCGCATGTCCATCAGCACGACGTCGGGGCGCACCTGCGGGATCAGCTCGACCGCCTGGCGGCCGTCGGCGGCTTCGGCCACCACCTCGATGCCGTCGTCGAGCGCCAGCAGCGAGCGGATTCCCTGCCGCACCAGGGTTTGGTCGTCGACCAGGCAGACACGGATCATGCGGCACCTCCGGGGGTGGACTCGGCACAGGGTTCAAGGACGGGATCGGCGCCGCCAACCGGCAGCTGCAGGCACAGGCGGAAGCCGCCGCTGGCGGGGGATTCGACGCTCATGCGCCCGCCGTGCTGCTGCAGGCGCTCGCGCATGCCGCGCAAGCCGTTGCCGGCGACGACCTGGCTGGCGCCGGCGCCATCGTCGTGGGCATCGATCACGATCTGCGCGCCTTCGCGACGGCAGCTCACCCACAGGTTGGCGGCTCCGGCGTGGCGCACGGCATTGGTGATGATTTCCTGCGTGCAGCGCAGCAGCACGTGCGCGCGCTCGGTATCGTCCAGCGTCAGCGGCTCCTGGATGTCCATGTGGATGGCCAGCGCCGGCACCCGCTCGGTGAGCAGCAGCAGGGCCGATCCCAGATCGATGGCGTCGCCTTCGCGCAGCTGGCTGACCGCTTCGCGCACGTCGGTCAGCAGCAGGCGGGCCAGGGCATGGGCCTGGCGCACGTGCTCCTGGGCGCGGCCTTCGGTCATGTGGCTGGCGACTTCGAGGTTCAGGCTGAGCGCGGTCAGGTGGTGGCCCAGCAGATCGTGGAGCTCGCGCGAGATGCGGGTGCGCTCGTTGACTCGCGCGCTTTCGGCCAGCAGCACCCGGGTCGCGCGCAGTTCGGCGTTGAGCCGGCGCTGCTCCTCGCGGGCCTGGGCCTGCTGGCGGGCGACGTAGGCGGTGACCAGCGCGAACGCCGAGAAACCGACATAGAAGGTGGACTGGAACAGCGCCTCCCAGAAACTGAAATCGTCCCGCGCCATGAACGAGGGCACCAGCGGCACGTGGGCGAACAGCAGCCAGGCCACCGCCGAACGCAGGTTCAGGATCCACGGCAGCACCCCGGCCATGACCAGCAGCAGCATTGCGCTAAGGCCGGTCTGCGTGTAGTAGCCCACCGCCACGGCCGAAATGGTCAGCACGATCAGCAGGGCGAAATTGCCGCGGCTGGCCGCGCTGTCGCGCCCGCCGAGCGAGCGAGTGGCCATCCAGTAGCCGCCACCGAAGGCGAAGTAGGCCAGCAGCGTCATCGGCACGTTGACGCCTGCGCCGCCCAGTTCGTCCACGTAGCGCGACGGCGGCAGGAACCACACGTT
>DATHAV010000293.1:0-2136 GCA_035296505.1 Pseudoxanthomonas sp. | reverse complement strand
GGTATTGGCGAACCGTCACCGACAGCGGATTCTCCTTCCCTCATCCGGCCTCTGCGCCACCTTCTCCCAAAGCGAGAAGGACAAAAATCAGTACTTCTCTTTCTTCCGCTTCGCCGGCTGCCCGCGGGGCGGCTCGCCCTGCACCGCTTTCTCCTCGACCAGCTTGAAGTCGATCTTGCGTTCCTCAAGGCTGGCCTTGAGCACCACGATGCGCACCGGATCGCCCAGCCGGAACGCGAGCCCGCGGCGTTCGCCCGAGAGCGTCTTGCGGATCGGATCGAAGTGGTAGTAGTCGTGCGGCAGCTGGGTGACGTGGACCAGGCCGTTGACCTTGGACTCGTTCAATTCGACGAACAGCCCGAAGCTGGTCACGCCGCTGATCACGCCATCGAACTGCCCGCCGAGGTGCTGCTCCATCCACGCGGCGCGGTAGCGTTCGTCGACCTCGCGCTGGGCCTCGTCGGCGCGGCGCGAGCGCTCCGAGCACTGCAGCGACAGCGCCGCCATGCCGTGCGCGGAATAGCCGAAGCGGGCGGCGTTGCCGCCGGCCAGCGCGTGCTTGATCGCGCGGTGCGTCAGCAGGTCGGCATAGCGGCGGATCGGCGAGGTGAAGTGCGCGTACGCCTCCAGCGCCAGGCCGAAATGACCGGCGTTGTCCGGCGTGTACACCGCCAGGCTCTGGCTGCGCAGCAGCACCGACTCCAGCAGCGCCGCGTCGGGACGCTCGCGCACCTTCTTCAGCAGCTGGGTGAAGTCGCGCGGCTGCACCTTGGACCACGGCGGCAGGCTCAGCTTGAACTCCTTGAGGAACTCCAGAAGGTCGGCGTACTTGGACTCCGGCGGCTTGTCGTGCACGCGGTACGGCGCGGGGATGCGGGCCTCCAGCAGGTAGCGCGCGGCCTCGACGTTGGCCGCGATCATGCATTCCTCGATCAACTTGTGCGCGTCGTTGCGCTGAAGCATGCCGGCCTGCATCACCGCGCCGGTGTTGTCCAGCTCGAAGCGCACTTCGGAGGTCTCGAATTCGATCGCGCCGCGCTTGGCGCGCGCCTTGGCCAGCACCTGGTAGAGCTGATGCAGGCGTTCGACCTGCGGCAACTGCGCGCCGATGAAGTCGCGCGCTTCCTCGTTGTCCTCGCCCACCGCCTTCCACACCTGGTCGTAGGTCAGGCGCGCGTGCGAGTTTATCACCGCCTCGTAGAACCTCGACTCGCCGACCTGCCCGTCGTGGTCCACCTGCATGTCGCAGACGAAGCACATGCGGTCGACCTTCGGCTTCAGCGAGCAGATGCCGTTGGACAGCGTCTCCGGCAGCATCGGCACCACGAAGCCCGGGAAGTACACCGAGGTCGCGCGCTTCTGCGCCTCCAGGTCCAGCGGCGAAAGCGGCTGCACGTAGTGCGAGACGTCCGCGATCGCGACCACCAGGCGGAATCCATGGCGGTTGCTCTCGCAGTAGACCGCGTCGTCGAAATCCTTGGCGTCGGCCCCGTCGATGGTCACCAGCGGCATCGCGCGCAGATCCACGCGGCCGGCGATCATCGAAGGCTCCACTTGCAACGGCACCGCCGCGGCCTGGTCCAGCGCCTGCTGCGGGAACTCGTGCGGGATCTCGTGGCCGTGGATGGCGGCCTCGACCACCAGCGACGGCGTCAGCTTGTCGCCCAGCACCGCCACGATCCTGCCCATCGGCGGGCGCCGCGAATCCGGGGCGTGGGTCAGCTCGCACACCACCAGCTGCCCGTCCACCGCCTCGCCGCGCGCATCCGGCGGAATCAGCACGTTGCGCTGCATGCGCTTGTCGTCGGGCACCAGGTAGCTGATGCCGGCTTCGAGGCTGAAGCGGCCGATCAGGCGCGACAGCCCGCGCTCCAGGATCTCGACGATGCTGCCTTCGCGGCGGCCGGCGCGGTCGATGCCGGTCACGCAGGCCATCACCCGGTCGCCGTGCATCACCTTGCGCATCTCGTAGGGCGGCAGGAACAGGTCGTCTCCGCCGCCGGCATCGGGCCGCAGGAAACCGAAGCCGTTGGGGTTGGCGATCACCACCCCCGGCAGCAGGTCCATGCGCTTGGCCGGCGCGAAGCCGCCGCGCCGGTTCTGCAGCAGCTGGCCGTCGCGCACCATCGCGCCCAG
>DATHAV010000292.1:0-6886 GCA_035296505.1 Pseudoxanthomonas sp. | reverse complement strand
GGCTACGCGCGGGTCAAGCGCTACAGCCCGCGGCAGAAGCTGGACCGCCTGCATATCGAACCGGTCTCGCAGGCCAGCGCCAACCAGCGCAAGGGCCGCTGCGGGCGCATCGCCGAGGGCGTGTGCTACCGCCTTTACGCGCAGGCGGATCTCGAATCGCGGCCCGAGTTCACCGACCCGGAGATCCGTCGCTCCAGCCTGGCCGGGGTGATCCTGCGCATGCTCGCGCTGGGCTTGGGCCGGATCGAGGACTTCCCGTTCCTGGAGCCGCCGGACGAACGCGCCATCGCCGACGGCTGGCAGCAGCTGGCCGAGCTGGGCGCCACCGACAGGGAGCGCAGGCTGACGCCGACGGGCAAGCAGATGGCGCGGCTGCCGGTCGACGTCAAGCTGGCGCGGATGCTGGTGGCGGCCAACGGCAACGGTTCGCTGCGCGAGATGACGGTGATCGCCTCGTTCCTGGGCATTCAGGACCCGCGCGAGCGCCCCGCCGACGCGCGCGAGGCCGCCGACAGCGCGCACGCGAGGTTCGCCGACGCGCGCTCGGAGTTCGTCGGCATCCTCAGGCTGTGGCAGGCCTACCGCGAGGCGCACGAGGCGCTGACCCAGTCCAGGCTGCGCGACTGGTGCGAGCGCCACTTCCTCGGCTTCCTGCGCATGCGCGAATGGCGCGAACTGCATCGCCAGCTGTTGTTGATGTGCGACGAGCTGGGCTGGACGCTGGGGCCGGAGCCGGTGGTTGAAGGGCTTGTGGCGCCGGCCCCGGCCAGCCCCTCGCAAGCAGCGGGCGAGGCTGCCTCGAGTGCGCCTGGAGCAGACAGGGCCAAGTTCCGCAGGCATGGTCGTGGCAATGGCACGCAGCGGTCGGACGCAGCGAGCGCGGCATCGACCGGCACCGCGCGCAGCGTGTCGCAGCGCCTTCCGAGGTACGTATCCCTGCACCGCGCGCTGATCGCCGGACTGCCCACCCAGGTCGGCCACCGCAGCGACAAGGGCGATTTCCTGGCGCCGCGCCAGCGCCGCTACCAGCTGTTTCCCGGCTCGGCGCTCGCGCGCAAGCCGCCGCCGTGGGTGCTCAGCGCGACCCTGCTGGACACCGCGCGCGTCTGGGGCCTGACCAACGCCGCGATCGAACCCGACTGGGTCATCGCCGAGCTGCCGCACCTGCTGTCGCGGCGCCACTTCGACGCGCACTGGTCGCGCGCGCAGGGCCACGTGCTGGCCTCCGAGCAGATCGGCCTGTTCGGACTGGTGCTGGCGCCGAAGAAGCCGGTGCACTACGGCCGCATCGCGCCGCAGGAATCGCACGAGATCTTCGTGCGCCAGGCGCTGGTGACCGGCGAGATCAATACCCGCGCCGGCTTCGTCGGCGACAACCTCAAGACCCTGGAACAGGCGCGCGAGGAAGAGGCCAAGCTGCGCCGGGCCGGCCTGGTGGCCGACGAGGACTGGCAGGCGCGCTGGTACCTGGACCGGATTCCTGGCGAGATCCATTCGGCCGCCGGACTGGACGCCTGGCACAAGGCGCTGGCGCCGGACGCCCGCCGTGCGCTGCTGTGGTCGCTGCACGACCTGCTGCCCGGCGAGGGCAGCGAGCAGGACCGGTTTCCCGCCTACCTGCCGCTGGGCGATGCGCGCCTGCCGCTGCACTACCGGTTCGAGCCCGGCGCGCCCGACGACGGCGTGACCGTCGATGTGCCGCTGCATCTGTTGAACGCGCTCGATGCGGCGCGGCTGTCGTGGCTCGCGCCGGGCTTCGTGGCCGAAAAGGCGGCCGAGCTCATCCGCAGCCTGCCCAAGCCGCTGCGCCGCAACTACGTGCCGGCGCCGGATTTCGGCCGCGCTTTCGCCGAGGCGTTCGCGCAGCCCACCGGCGACGATCTGCGCGGCGAGCTGGCGCGGTTCCTGACGCGCGCCACCGGCGTGGCGGCGAGCGCGCTGGATTTCGAAGAAGCCGGGATCGAACCGCACCTGCGCATGAACCTGCGCCTGCGCGGCGCCGGCGGCGAGGTGCTGGCCGAGACCCGCGACCTCGACGCGCTGCTGGCGCGGTTCGGCGAGCGCGCCGGCCATGCCTTCGCCGCGCGCGCGGGCCGCGAACTCGTGGCCGAAGGACTGCGCGAGTTTCCCGCTCAGCCGATCCCGCGCCAGGTGCCGGGCGAAGCCGGCGTGCCCGCCTATCCGGCCCTGGTGGACGACGGCGGCAGCGTGGCGCTGCGCGTGTTCGCGGACCCGGCGCAGGCGCAGGCCGCGCACCCGGGCGGCGTGCGCAGGCTGCTGGAAATGGCTCTGCAGGACCGCGTGAAGCACGCGCGCAAGCAGCTGCCGGTGTCGCCCAAGACCGGGCTGCTGTACGCGGCGATCGAGTCGCAGGAGCGCCTGCGCGGCGATCTGGTCGACGCGGCGCTCAATGCGCTGCTGGCCGAGGGGCTGGAGGACATCCGCGACCGCGCCGCGTTCGAGACGCGCCGCGATGACGCCGGGCGCCGGCTGTTTCCCGAGGCCATGCAGCGCCTGCGGCTGGCCGAATCGATACTCGGGGCGGTGGCCGAACTCAAGCCGGAGCTGGAGTCGCCGCTGATGGGCTGGGCCAGCGGCAACCTGGACGATCTGCGGCGGCAGCTGCAGGGGCTGGTGCACCCGGGCTTCCTGCGCGAAACGCCGGCCGCTGCGCTGGCGCAGTTCCCGCGCTACCTCAAGGCCATGCGCCTGCGTGCCGAACGCGCCAAGCGCGACCCGACCCGCGACCAGGCGCGCATGCTGGAGCTCAAGCCCTTCATCGATGCGCTGGCCGACGGCGATGCGAGCGACCCGCACCGGCAGTCGCTGCGCTGGGACCTGGAGGAGCTGCGGGTTTCGCTGTTCGCGCAGGAGCTGGGCGCGCGATCGGGAATTTCGCCCAAGAAACTCGCGCAGCGGCTGGCGGCGCTGCGCGATTGAAGGCGTGCCGCCGCGTCAGTCGACCCGCTTGACCTTGGCCCGCGGGTTCTGGCCCTTCACGCTCAGGTACCAGCCACTGATCTTGCCGGGTATCAGGGTGACTTCGGGATCGGTCAACGCCTTGCCCAGGTAGAACTGGCCTTCGGTGACCTGCCAGCGCTGGCCGTTCGCCAACGTCAGCACCGTGCCCGTGGACCAGCCGCGGAACTCTCCGACCAGCGCCGTGGTCACCGGTCCGGCTCCGTCGCCGCCGAACCATCCGCCGGAGCCGCGTGTCCGTTCGTCCGTCCGCTGGGACCGCGCTGCGCGCTGGGCGTCTTCGCGCAGGAGCCGGTTCAGCAGCGCCAGCTGGTCGGGCGAAAGACCGTCCAGTCCGGTGGCGCGGAGCTGTTCGGCCGTCAGGCGTTTTTCAATGTCGATGTAGCCGTCCTGCGCCGATGCAGGCGCCAGGACGGCGATCGACAGGCATGCGGCAAGCAGGGCGGGCACGAAACGTACGGGCATGGAAGAAGCTCCGGATAAAGGAGTGGGAAGAGTCACGTCGCCGAGATCGCGTCGCTTCGGTCACTTGGCTTCGCTACTTGATGCGCTGGACCTTCGCCGCGGTATTGAAGCCGTCTATCCGCAGGAACCAGGTGCCCATGAGGCCCGGCTTGATGCTGACCGACGGACCGTCGCGGCGCACGCCGGCCAGGCGTGCGTCGTCGATCTGCTGCCAGACCTGCCCGTTCTGCAGCACGTACTGCTTGTTTCTGGCGAATCCGGTGAACTGGCCGGCGAGCGTGCTCTCGATCGGCTCGGCGGTGCCGAAGTCGAAGAACCCCCGGTTCTTCTGCACCACTTCCCTGCGTCCTTCTTCCTTCGCGGTTTCGGCGACCTTCGCCGTCTCCTGGCCGACCTTGCGCTGCAGCCAGGCGTCGAGCGCGGCCAGCTCCTGCGCAGTGAGCTTGTCCAGGCCCGCGGCATTGAACTCTTCGGCGCTCATCTGCCGCTTCAGGTCGGCCGGCTGCGCGCGCTCCTGGGCCCAGGCGGCGGCTGAGGAAATGAACAAGACGATGGCCAGTGGAAGGCGCAGCTGCTTCATGGTTGGTCCTCGGGACGGCAGGCCGCTAGTGTAGTCACTTCCTCCCTCCGCCTGCCGCCGTGGACGCGCCCGAACCCCATCCTCTGCTGCAGTGGCTGCGGTCGTCCGCCTCGAGCGGGCTGGACGCGGATTCGCGTCGCGGGCTGGTCGAGGCGGCGCGGGCCGCCGACCCCGACGCCGATGCGCCGGATCGGGCGGCGGTGCTGGTCGATACGCTCGACGCGCTGGCGCGCCTCTCGGCCGAATCCGACGTGCTGGCGGCCGCGCTGCTGTTCGGCGCGCCCTCGCTGCAGGCGGGCGCCGGCGAGCTGCTCAAGGCGCATCCGGGCGTGGCCGGACTGCTCGAAGGCCAGGCCGCGGCGGCGCAGGTCTGGAGCCTGCACGCGGAGTCCGGCGCCCGCGGCAACAGCGAGGGCCTGCGGCGCCTGCTGCTGTCGATCGTGCGCGACCTGCGCGTGGTGCCGATCCTGCTGGCGCGGCAGCTGGCGCGGATGCGCGCCGCCGCCGCGTTGCCCGGGGACGAGCGCCGGCGCCTGGCGACCCTGACCCGCGACATCCATGCGCCGCTGGCCAACCGGCTGGGCATCTGGCAGTTGAAGTGGGAGCTGGAGGACCTGGCGTTCCGCCACCTCGAGCCGCAGGTGTACCGGGACCTGGCGCAGCAGCTGGACGAAAAGCGCAGCGGCCGCGAACGCTTCATCGAGACGGTCAAGGCCGCCCTGCGGGCGGCGCTGGCCGAGCACCGCATCGATGCCGAGATAAGCGGGCGGCCCAAGCACATCTACAGCATCTGGCGGAAGATGCAGAAGAAGCAGGTGCCGATGGACGAACTCTACGACCTGCGCGCGGTCCGCGTGGCCGTGGCCGACGTCGCCGCCTGTTATGCCGCGCTCGGCGTCGTGCATGCGCTGTGGGTGCCGATACCCAGCGAGTTCGACGACTACATCGCCCGGCCCAAGCCCAACGACTATCGCTCGCTGCATACCGCCGTGGTCGGACCCGGGGGACGCACCGTCGAAGTGCAGATCCGCACCCATGAGATGCATGCGCAGGCCGAACTGGGCGTGGCCGCGCACTGGCGCTACAAGGAGGGCAAGGGCGGAGACAGGGCGTTCGACCGCAAGATCGCGTGGATGCGGCGGTTGCTGGAGCCGCCGGCCGGAACCGCGGGCGAAGCCGGCCAGCCCGCCCTGGCCGATGCGCTCGGCGCCGAGCTGGCCGAGGAGCGCATCTATACGCTGACGCCCAGGGGCGAGGTCATCGACCTGCCGCGCGGCGGCACCGTGCTCGACTTCGCCTACCACGTGCACACCATGGTCGGACACCGCACCCGCGGGGCCAAGGTCAACGGCCGCATCGTCCCGCTCGACCATGTGCTGTCCAGCGGCGATCGAATCGAAATCCTGGTCGGAAAGACCGGCGAGCCGCGGCGCGACTGGCTGCTGTCGGCCAACGGTTTCCTCGCCAGCGGACGTTCGCGCGACAAGGTCCGCGCCTGGTTCCACAAGCTGGACCGCGCCCGCAACGTGCAGGCCGGGCGCGAGGTGCTGGAGCGCGAACTCAGGCGCCTGGGGCTGCAGCACGCCGACCTGGGCGCGGTGGCGAAGAAATTCCGCGCCGACGGCATCGACGAGCTGTACGTGCAGGTCGCGCTGGGCGACGTCGGCCCGAACCAGGTCGGGCGCGCGCTGCACGAGGAACAGCGCGCCGCGACCGAACCGGCGGTGCCGCCGCAGCCGCGCCGGCCGATCAAGGGGGCGGCGCCTGCGGCCAAGTCGAAGTTCACCGTGCAGGGCGTCGGCAACCTCCTGGTGCAGCTGGCGCGCTGCTGCCAGCCGGTGGCCGGCGAGCCCATCACCGGCTATCTGACCCGCGGCCGCGGCGTCACCGTCCATCGCACGCACTGCGTCGCCCTGCAGCGGCTGTCGGCGGCGCATCCGCAGCGGGTGCTGCCGGTGGAGTGGGGCGTGGCCGGCGGCGGCTACGAGATCGACGTGCAGATCATGGCGCTGGACCGCAAGTGGCTGCTCAAGGACATCACCACGCTGATCGCCCAGGAAGAGGCGCACGTGCTCGACATCCAGAGCGACAACGTGCGCGACAGCGGCCGCGCGCAGCTGCGGCTGAGGCTCAAGGTGTCCGACTACGGGCAGCTGTCCACCCTGCTGGGCAAGCTCGACGCGCTGCCGGGGGTGGATCGGGCGCGACGTTCAGGCTGAGTGGGTATTCTCGCGCGGTGAGCCCGGCCCCGCCTGATTCCCGCGACCGCATCGAGCCGGGCTCCGACCGGCCGCAGGCGCTCGAGTCCGGCAAGCGGCCGGCGCCGCCTTCTCCATGGCCGGCCCGCCATCGGCGTCACTGGCGCTGGGCGACGGTGGTGGTGGCGCTGCTGGCGCTGGCCCTGGTGGCGCTGCGCGAACCGCTGGCGCAGCGACTGTGGCCGGATACCCGCCTGCAGCGCCTTCTGCAGCAGGGCGAGCTGGCGCTGCGGCAGGGCCGCCTGAGCAGCGACGACGGCTCCGGCGCGCGCCAACGGTTCGAGGCGGCCCAGGCGCTGGATTCGGATCGGGGCGAAGCTTACGACGGGCTGCGGCGCGTAGGCGAGGCGGCGCTGGCGCAGGCGCGCGATGCATTGAAGCAGGACGATCTGGGCCGCGCACGCGAGGCGCTGGCGCTGGCGCTGGCGCTGCAGATGCCCAAGCCGCAGACCGACTCGATCGCGCTGCAGTTGCGCCAGCGCGAAGCGGCCGACGCCGGCATCGATCGGATGCTCGAGCAAGCGGCGGCGGCGCACCGCGCAGGGCGGCTCACGGGTTCCGAGGACGCGGCGCTGCCGCTGTACCAGCGCGTGCTTGCGCTCCA
>DATHAV010000291.1:0-1564 GCA_035296505.1 Pseudoxanthomonas sp. | reverse complement strand
GTCGCGGCGCACCGGACGCGCGTCCAGGCGCAGAATGTCTATCAACGCGCTGCCCGGCCAGTGGCGCCGCGACTGCAGCAGGAAAGCCAGCCGCGGCAGGCGGGCGGAAGTCGATGGCATCGCCGCAGCGGATCGAGGAGGAAATCGTCCGCAACGCGCGCTATCGTGACGGCCTTTTCCCCCACCGGACATCGCCGTGAGCCAGACCCTGACCCTATTCCACAACCCCCAGTCGCGCTCGGCGGGCGTGCGCGTGCTGCTCGAAGCCCTGGGCGCGCCTTACGAGGTGCGGCTGATCGACTTAAAGGTCGGGCAGCAGCGCCAGCCCGAATTCCTGGCGATCAACCCGATGGGCAAGCTGCCGACCCTGCGTGACGGGGACGCGGTGGTGACCGAACAGGTGGCGATCTACCTGTACCTGGCCGACCGCTTCCCGCAGGCCGGGCTGGCGCCGGCGCTGGAGTCGCCGCTGCGCGGACCGTACCTGCGCTGGATGGCGTTCTACGGCTCGTGCTTCGAGCCGGCGGTGGTCGATCGCGCCATGAAACGCGAGGCGGTCGATCCGATGACCTCGCCGTATGGAGACTTCGACACCATGCTCAAGGTCCTCACCGACCAGCTGGAGCGCGGGCCGTACCTGCTGGGCGAGCAGATGAACGCGGCCGACATCCTGTGGGGCAGCGCATTGCGCTGGACCACAGGATGGGATCTGGTGCCCAAGCTGCCGGCCATCGCCGCCTATATCGAGCGCGTCTGCGCGCACCCGGCCTTCGCGCGGGCGATGGAGCTGGACTCGGCCGGCCGGTAGGCGCCGCTGCGAAGGTGCTTCCATTGCCGTCGCGGCGCGGCCCAGAGGCTACGTGCGCCGTGCGCCACAGCGCCTTGCTTGTTCAAAGGGATTTGGGAATTCAGCGAAAACGCTCGGCTGCAGTGAATAGCGGTCGCCCAATGGCCTTCCGATTATTTTGTCGCCATTGCGGCAACGAGCAGCAAGCGCTTGGCGTGCGTCACCGGTTTTGAACGCGAGCCGTGGAAGGGTGGCGCCGACTCCTCGATGAAGGCACGTCCATGGCGGACATCCCGCAGAAGCACGGACCCGGCCCGCAAAGCGGCTACCGCGAACAGCAGGATCCGCGCGGGCAGCCGGGCCAGGACCAGCGTCGCGATGGACGCCAGATCGCAGAAGACACCGGTGGTGAAGCCGACGATCAGCAGGACGCCCGCGAACCCGGCTGAGCGGATACCTGGACGACCCGATGGCGTGCGTTACGGGGCGGCACGGTACAAGTGAGGCGGATGCCCAGAGGCCTGCTTCAATGGTCCGATCAAGCATGACTATTTTTCACCGCCTGCAGTACAGGCTCCGCCCTTTCGACCAATGGGAGGCGCCAGAGCGGCCGCTCAAATGCCCAATGCGCGTGTTTGACACTGTTTCGCGGCTTCGATGATGGCATGCAACCTGCAACCTGCGACCGGTTTGCATGGGCAAATTGCCCGCAGTGTCTCCGCAGTCCGGCACCTCTGCCGGCTCCCACCTTCCCTCCGAGGGCGCGACAGCGCGCCC